>JANMTN010000157.1:0-2169 GCA_031390685.1 Desulfobulbaceae bacterium | reverse complement strand
TCAATATGAGAAGGAATGGTGGAATAAGAGAAAAGCGGCTTAACTACGGCTCCACTTTTTTGTGGCAAGATCAGTGTCAAATGTCCTGGCTATTGGATCAAAGTTTTTAACTCTAACAGTAGCCGTAAATGTAGTTCGGGTTTTTCCTTTGCGAGCCTGAATGCGTGCCATGGTATAGTTTTCCACCGTTTTTTTTTGTTCCATTTTTGTTCCAATTAGATGTCAAACTATACAATAATAAAGCAGAAAAAAGCAATGGCGAATGGAACAAATCACATAA
Source organism: Desulfobulbaceae bacterium (assembly GCA_031390685.1). Classification (GTDB taxonomy): domain Bacteria; phylum Desulfobacterota; class Desulfobulbia; order Desulfobulbales; family Desulfocapsaceae; genus UBA2270. The sequence goes on along the minus strand of JANMTN010000157.1, from coordinate 1,889 downwards.
AAAAAGGGTTTAACCAGTTGATTGTTCTGGCTAAACCCTTGATTTTATTGGTGCGCCCGGACGGATTCGAACCGCCGACACCCGGATTCGAAGTCCGGTGCTCTATCCAGCTGAGCTACGAGCGCATATAGTAAAACAATAATTGAGTCTAATCTAAGTCAGTAAATCAATTAATATTCTACCATGATTTTGCCATTGTTTGTATAAATAAATGATGGAATACGAGAAGAATCCAGCTCTCACTCACCACAGGTTATCCTGATCGTTTCTGCCTTTTCACTGATCCCTTTTTCAACACCTCATGATTGTAGGCCGCAATGACGTCGTCCTGGCCCTGATGTATCCGCCTTCCAGGTTCACCCTGCGCAGGAATTTGGTGAAGCCATAGCCGTTCACCTCTCCTGGAAAGAGCAGGGACAGCGAGATCAGCAGGACCATGCCGGATCATCATCCGCACATTTTCGCCGGGAATAAATTTTTGCAGGGTGATTTTTATTGTTTCTGCGGCACTGTGCAGCCGGCAGCCCTGGCCTGGTTTAGGAAAAAGTCATCGGTCATGCCGGCGATATAGTCACGGGCCATGGTTGCCGGTGTCTGATTATTCAGGTGTGGGTCTGGCATGTTGCTTGTCAGATCACTCGGTGCTGCCATGGTTGCGCCGTTGTTTTCCAGGCAACCAAGGTAGGACTCAAAGAGCGTCTCGTAGCAGTTTTTTATGAGGGGCATGTTTATTTTTATCTGGGGATGCAGGTAGATACTGGCGTAATTGAATTGTTTGAGTTCTTTCAAGGCGCCCGCGATTTCGTCGCTGAATCCGATGTGGTTGGTTGCAGGGTTGTCTTGCATGCCCGGAGCTGCTACCTGACTGTTGGTGATCAGATCCGTGACCAGGGTATAGACAATGGAACCGTTGCTCTCCCCTAAGATCTGCCGACAAGGCTTGGGGATATCTGCCCGTTTGATCAGGCCCAGGATGATGGCATCCTCGATATCGCGGCCGATATAGGCGATCGTATCGGCCATGCGAACCACGCATCCTTCCAGGGTGGCCGGGGCCAGATTGATGGCGGGGTCTGCCTGTTTGTCAGTCAGCTTCCGGTCAAAAGCGGTGAAATCGTCTATGGGCAGGGGGCTCAGATGGCGCGCGTGCAGTTCGCCATCGTGACAGAGGATACCATCCAGAGTCTGCAGGCTGAGGTTCCAGCCTTGCCCTTGGCGTTCCAGTTGATCAAGAAAACGGATCGACTGGATATTGTGCTGAAAGGGGGGGAGGCCATGTTTGGTACAGAGTGCGGCCAGGAAATGTTCGCCATCGTGACCGAAAGGGGGGTGGCCGATGTCATGGCCAAGGGCGATGGCCTCAATGAGGTCTTCGTTGAGATGAAGAAAGCGGCCGATGGTTCGGGCAATGCGGGAGACCAGCTGCACATGCAGGACCCGGTGGGTGATGTGGTCGTTGGCGATCAGGCAGAAGACCTGGGTCTTGTCGATGTAGCGGGTGTAGGCCCGGGAATGGAGGATGCGGTCTGCATCCAGGGCATAGGCCTGCCTGTAACCTTTTTGCGTCTCGTTCTTTCTTCTTTTGGCATGAATGCTCAGAGTAGCGGCAGGAGAAAGGCGCCGTTGCTCATCCTGATTGAGGCTGTCCAGGAGGGGAAACAGGAGTGCGTGTGGGTCTGATATTGACATGGTTTTTTTGGGAATTGAATACGGCGAAGAGATCAAAGAAATTTTTTACAAAAAAACTTTGTCATTCCGACAGGTAAGCGAAAAGGAAGAGACTCCGACGGGAAAAATATTAAGCGGTCAGTATAATTGGTAATTGTACAATAGCTAGGTTAGTCATTATGCATTGCTTGCTTTATTGCTATTCCGATCTGAGCCACAGT
>JANMTN010000155.1:0-4124 GCA_031390685.1 Desulfobulbaceae bacterium | reverse complement strand
CGACATGCGCAAAAAAAAGGATATTCAAAATATTACCCAGGGTCTTGATTTTATCAACGCCCTCCGGCCTGTTGAATACCGGATGAACCAGGGCAATAACCGTGTAGATTTTGGCTTCCTGTCCCAGGACATCGAGACATTGCTTGGCACAGATTACAATGTCCTCGGGATCGGCGGCGATAAGGACCGCACCCTTTCCCTGCGTTATACCGATTTTATCGCCCCCATGGTCAAGGCCATGCAGGAGCAGCAGGAGATTATTGAACAGCAAAAGAAAGTGAATGAACAACAGGAAAAATCCATTACTGAAATGCGGTCGGAGCTCAATGACTTGAAGGCCAAGATCATGGCAATAAAGGCGGGCAAATAAGGAAAAGAAAGATACTGCGGAACGACTCAGTCAAAATATGAAGCAAAAATTCCTCTGCCTGTTAAATTCCCAATAGTTCCCGTACGAGGTATGAGAACTATTGGGAAAACTTAGGAGCCGTTACGAAATAACATGGCCATCTATATCTATTTCGTTACGGCTCCTTATGCCGCTCCGGGCACTTAGATGGCCATGTTATTTTTTTACAGCGGCTTAATATATTCTTCTTTTCGTCTCTGCCCCCTCTGCCCTCTTTTTTGCCAGTTCGTCCTTGATAGATGGTCATCAATTCATGTCAAATTTTTCATGAACGACCCGTTTATATACACCTTATAATTATCCAATAAGCGGCAATCCATCGACAAAGGCGTTCATGTTTATCTGTATCTGCAGATATTCTTCCCCGCTGAGTCCGGCGCCAAAGGCCACCATCCGGGCCATATCAGCGGTGAGAAAATCTCCGGGGGCGTGGGCGTCGGCATTGACCACGAGTCTGGCCCCTGTTCTTAACGCCATCTTCGCAACATGGCCATTGGTCAGGGAATGTCCTTTCCGGCCGGAAAGTTCCAGAAAAACTCCTTTTTGCGCCGCCAGAAGCGCCTCCGCCTCACTTATGAAGCCGGGATGCGACAGGACATCAGCCCCGGCTTCAATGGCCGCCATGTTGGTGCCAGAGGCAACGGGTTCAACGATGGTCTCGCCATGCACCACTACCACCTGCGCTCCCAGCTCGCGTGCCTTGCGGACCAGCGGGGCGATGAGGGCAGGGGGGATATGGGTCAGTTCGATCCCCGGAAGAAGCCTGGTTTTGAAGAAGGGGTTGAGATCCCTTGCCGCCTGAATCATGCGGGGAATAATGAAATCCATATTGGAACTGTCGGCATGATCGGTAATGGCGACCGCTTTATAGCCAAGGACTTCAACCCGCCGCAGATGCTCGGCAGGAACCAGGGCCCCGTCACTGAAAAAAGTATGGGTGTGGAGATCAATCATGATGATAAACCTGTTGTGTAAGTGAAATCAATCCTGCCGTTAAGTGAATGCTGACCCGCATGGTGAATGGCGACATTGACGATATCACCAGGGAAGCACTCAATTCTTTCTTCAATATGGACAATATGGTTGGTCTCGGTACGGGCCACCATATTATCATTAGTGACTTTTTCAATCATGACCGGCAGGGTTTTACCCACATACAGACTATTCTGCTCCAGACAAATCTCGTCCTGCCGCTTCTGAAATCTGGCTAATCGTTCCGACTTCACCTGTTCATCCACCTTGTCATCAAAACCAGCAGACCGGGTGCCGGGACGATCAGAATACTTGAAAGAAAAGGAACTGTGGAAACGGACATGCTCCAGAAGCTCCATCGTCTCAGCAAAATCAGCATCAGTCTCCCCGGGAAATCCGACGATCACATCGGTGCTGAGGGCAATATCAGGACGGAATGAGCGCAGCTCCGCCACCCTTTGCAGATACAATTCCCTGGTGTATTTCCGGTTCATTTTACTCAAAACGGCATTGGAGCCGGACTGCACCGGGAGATGAAACTGGGGACAGAGGATCTCGATCTCGTCAAAGCAGCGCATAAGCTCCAGAGAGAGGTCCTTGGGATTAGAGGTGGTGAAGCGCAGCCGCTTTAATCCTTGAATGGCTGCCACCTCACGCAGGAGCTGCGAGAAAGAGTATTCGGCCCCGTCCGTTGTGACTGAATTGGTGCGCCCATAGGAATTAACGTTCTGACCAAGAAGAGTGATCTCCCGCACCCCGGCATCAACAAGAACATGAGCTTCTTCGATGATATCTCTGACTTTTCGTGATATTTCCCGCCCTCTGGTGTAAGGGACAACGCAATAGGTACAGTAGTTATTGCACCCCTGCATAATGGTGAGAAACTTCCTGAAAGGACGGGCAGGGAAGGGGGGTTGCAACTCTCCATGCGAGATTAACCTGGGCAGGACCGGAATGAAAGCCGGGATCTCATATGCGTCTGACATGCCGATTGCCACCTTGCTCGTCCCACGGGTGGCTTCCAGCAGATCAGTCAGTTCATATAAATTCTGGGTCCCGATCACCAGATCCACATGGGGCATGCGTTCACACAGTTCCTCGCCTTCCTGCTGGGCGACACACCCGGCAACGCAGATTTTCATGCCTGGACGTCTTTTTTTGACCTTTCTCAAAACCCCGAGCAGGCTCATCGCCTTTTGTTCGGCCTTGGCCCGGATAGAGCAGGTGTTGAGGATAACCACATCGGCATCTTCCATTTCCATGGACTCGATATAGCCTTTCTCAGCAAGCAACTGGGCCATGATCTCAGAATCACGTTCGTTCATCTGACAACCAAAGGTTTTAATACTAAACGAAAATTGCTTCATTGTATTTTAACGCCATTTAATAATACGATGACAAGGATACCTATATTTAACATTAACATTAATGTTTATGCGTACTTGCTGAGCCCAGGGGCCAACGCAGACAAAAGCTCAAAGAGCAGAACCTCTGATTCAGCCGGATAACGAAGACGCACCGTTCCTATTTTTCCATCAACACTGGAAAGGATTGCCAGGCTATCATAGCCTTCCAGGATAGACTTGAGGAAATGAAATCTGCCGGGGATGATACCAAGATAGAGATCTCTGAATGTAGGCGCATCCATAATAAATATGACCTCTACACTGAGAGCGAGGAATCAATCACGCCCATCTGGTCCTTGCGGGCAGCAAGAAGGGGGGCGACAATCTCTTCAATATACTCACTGGTCTGGGCGGCAGCCCGGCCGGTAAACTGGGTATAATCGCCAACAAGGGCTTGAATATCATCCAGGGTGAAGGGAATACGAGGGTCGCTGGCCAGGCGCTGCAACAGATCATTGTCTCCGCCTTCCTCTTTGACAACCTTGCCCGCGGCCAGAGAATGCTCTTTGATTACCTCATGCATCTCCTGCCGACTCTTGCCTATCTCCACGGCCTTCATAAGGATCTTTTCAGTGGACATAAAGGGCAGCTCCATCCGTAGATGTCTTTCAATCTGTTTTGGAAAGACAACCATTTGCGATGTAATGTTAACGTAAAGCTTGAGGATCGCATCGGTCAGCAGGAAGGCCTGAGGGATATCCATCCGCCGAATGGCAGAGTCATCAAGGGTGCGTTCAAACCACTGATTGGCAAAGGTGGCGGCAAAATCAGCGGGCAGACCCATGAGCTTACGGGCAAGGCCGGTCATACGCTCGGAGCGCATAGGATTGCGCTTATAGGCCATTGCCGAGGAGCCGGTTTGATTCTTGGCAAAAGGCTCCTCCTGGACTTTAAGATTGGAAAGCAACCTCAAGTCAACTGCGAACTTGTGAGCGGAACTGCCTATACCAGCGAGTGTTTCTGCAAGCTTCATGTCAAGCTTTCGCGGATAGGTCTGGCCCGTCACCGCAAATGCCGCATCAAATCCAAGCTTCTTGGAAACCAACAGATCCAGGTCCCTGACCTTTTGATTATCCCCCTTAAAGAGTTCAACAAAGGTTGCCTGGGTACCGACAGTACCTTTTGCCCCTCTGGCCTTTATCTGACCCAGAAATGAATCAATATATTCAAGATCCATTACAAGATCCTGAATATAGAGCGTATTTCTCTTGCCAACCGTTGTTGGCTGGGCAGGCTGATAGTGGGTAAATCCCAAGGTTGGCAGATCCTTATACTTCAGGGCAAATTCAGCAAGGTTCTGAATTACCTGGAGCAAGGCCGCCCTAATCAAGGCAAAG
>JANMTN010000082.1:0-7527 GCA_031390685.1 Desulfobulbaceae bacterium | reverse complement strand
GCCAGATGAATAGACAAGATGTGATGCAGGCGATCCGCCCTCTGTTTTAAGGCAGTAATGATTCCGGGAGTGGTTGAATACAGGGCATGGGGTGTGGCCATCACTGAATCCGGCAGAGAGGCTATCCGGGCCAGGACCTGTTCTTCCATATTGGCCGTTGGTCCCAGCAATTCGAGGAGAAAGGTGACATGGGCCTGAGAAGGATTGACAGAGGGTGGAGATGGCTGGACATTGCCGATATCGAGCAGAAGGAGAACGCCAGCGTCATACTGCTGCTGGAGCATCTGCCCGGCCGCGCGGTCTGTCTCTTCTATCGCAATCTGGTCTTCCTGTCTGACTTGCAGCAGGGAGCGGATCCAGTCGCAGAAGGTTTCCTCCGGGGCCGGACGCGGGATATGGGGATAAGCAGAAAGCTCAAGATGGATATGGGCGTTGACAAGACCGGGCAGCAGCGCCCCCTGACAGCACTGAATGCGCGCCTCCTTAAACTTGGCGCAAAGGGAGGAAGAGCTGCCTACCGCCAGAATCCTGCCATTGCTGACAGCAACAGCGCCGTCACGAATCACCGGCGAACTGACTGGCACCACCCAGGGAGCAAGATAGAGAGAGACGGAAGAAGAAATCGAATTCGAGGCAGAAAAAAATGGGGACACAGAATATGGCAAGGACGGAACCTACTTGACCTGCGTATAATCCATCAGCCGCTGCCGAGGTTCAAAACCGGCATCAATAACCAGACGCCTGATTTCCTGCTCGGAAAGGCGGAAGCTGACCCCGGCTGCCGCCACCACATTTTCCTCCAGCATGGTGCTGCCAAAATCATTGGCCCCAAAGAAAAGGGCCAACTGGGCGATCTTCGGCCCCTGGGTTACCCAGGAGGCCTGGACATTGGCAAAATTATCCAGATAGATCCGGGAAAGGGCCAGCATGCGCAGATACTCCATACCGGTAGTTTTTTCAATCTCGACCTGCTGGGAAAGGGCGGTATTATCGGGCTGGAAAGGCCAGGGGATAAAGGCAGTAAAGCCGCCGGTCCGGTCCTGCAGTTCCCGCAGACGCCGCAGATGCTCCAGCCGTTCAGTGATGGTCTCGATATGGCCGAACATCATGGTGGCGGTAGTGCGCAGCCCCTGGTTGTGGGCCTCTTCCATGACCTGGGTCCACTGATCAGCCGAACACTTGCGCGGGGCCGTGGCCTGCCGGACGCGATCAGAGAGGATCTCGGCGCCACCGCCGGGGATGGAATCAAGACCGGCAGCGATCAGCCGTTGCAGCACCTCACGGATCGAAAGCCCCGATAGGGTGGCAAAATGACAGACCTCCGGGGGAGAAAAGCCATGGACATGAATACCGGTGGCCTTCATGAACCGCAGCATCTCTTCGTAGTATTCGAGCGGTTTATCAGGATGAAGCCCGCCCTGGAGCAGAATCTGGGTCCCGCCTAATTCCTGCGTTTCCCGGATCTTCTGTTCAAGCTGGGCAAAGGTGAGCAGATACCCGGTCTGGTCCTCAGGGGCCTTGAAAAAGGCACAGAATTTACAGGCGGAGATACAGATATCGGTGTAGTTCACATTGCGGTCAACGACATAGGTGACGTGGCCCTCGGGATGGAGGCGCCGTCTGATGGCATCGGCCAGAAATCCAATCTGATAGAGATCGGCGTCACATTCGAGTGCCAGGAACTCCTCGTCACTGATCCTGCCACCCGCCAACGCCTTGTCCGTAATGGACGCCATCATCCCTTCCGGTAATCCCTTCATCAGTACCCCCTACCATCAGGCATGATGGTAGCATAAAAAATTATCAAGGAGATGGCGTCGCGAAAAGGCCCAAAGACAAGGCGCGCAAATCCTGAGGAATGAGGCGTACTTTTGGGTACGCCGCAATGACGAAAGATGCCGCGCAACACAGCATTTGGGACTTTTCGCGACGCCATCAGGCATGAACCTTGATCACATTATAGAGCGTATCCCGTTCCACCGGTACCCGGCCCGCCTCTTTGATCAAACGCACCAGGGTATTGCTGCCGATGGCCTGGTCGGTGTCGGCGCCGGCCATATGGGTGATCACCTCTTCCTTGACCGTGCCGTCCATGTCATCGGCCCCAAAAGTAGGGCAACCTGGGCCATTTTGGGTCCGATCATGACCCAGTAGGCCTTGATATGCGGGAAGTTATCGAGAAAAAGCCTGGCCACGGCGATATTTTTCAGATCATCAATGCCGGTAGTGCGGGACAAAGTGCTCATCTCGGTATTTTTGGGATGGAAGGAAAGCGGGATAAAGGCCAGAAAGCCCTTGGTCTCATCCTGGGCCGTTCGCAAAGCATCAAGGTGTTCCAGACGCTCCTCCATGGTCTCGATGTGACCATAGAGCATGGTGGCGTTGGTATGCAAGCCTTGGGCGTGGGCGGTCTTGGCCACTTCCAGCCACTGGTCGCCGGAGAGCTTCTTTTCACAGGTTATCGCCCGGATGCGCGGCGAGAAAACCTCGGCCCCGCCGCCAGGGATGGAGCCCAGTCCGGCATCGCGCAGGATATCAAGGGTTTCCGCTACCGTTTTACCGGCCAAGCCCGCCAGATGAGCAATCTCGACACAGGTGAAGGCCTGGATATGAACGTCGGGCCTGACCTCTTTGATCCCGCGCAGCAGTTCCAGGTAATACTCAAAAGGCAGGTCAGGATGAATTCCGCCCACCATATGGATCTCGGTAATGGGTTCATCGAGCCGGGCCCGCACCTTTTCCTTGACCTGGGCCAGATCCATCTCATAGGCAAGATCGGAGCTCTTGTCCTTGCCAAAGGCGCAGAATTTGCAGAGGTTGGTGCAGATATTGGAATAATTAATATGCTGGTTGTAGATGAAATAGGCCTTGTCGCCGTTCATCCTGTTCCTGACCAGATTGGCCATATAGCCAAGGGCCAGGATCTCTTTACTGTTATAGAGGGCCAGCCCGTCCTGCAGATTCAGCCTTTCCCCGGCCTCCACTTTTTCCAGAATACCCCCAAGTCCTGCCTGTTGCACAAAAGATTTCATGGTAAGCCGCAAAATAAAAAAAGAGTCCTCGGGATGTCAAAAACGACAGAAGAAACCACAACGAATAATGTAACATATAATAGTTATTTCGTAACGGCTCCTAATAAAAAAAGCCGGAAACTGAGTCCGGCTTTATCCTGAAGTAAAAATTTATATTCTAATCAAGAAAATATTTCAGTTGATCACGCCGACTCGAGTGGCGCAGGCGATTCAAGGCCTTTTTTTCAATCTGGCGAATCCGCTCACGGGAAACATTAAATCGTTTGCCAATCTCTTCGAGGGTATATTCAGCCTTTTCCCCGATGCCAAAACGCAGCCGGATAATCTTTTCTTCCCGTTCACTCAGCGTTGACAGAATCTCGGTAACCCGACCAGCAAGCTCCCTGGTCTGCACCATATCATACGGGGACTGCGATTCGTTATTTTCAAGAAAATCGCCAAGGGTCGAATCGTCATCACCAACCGGAGTCTCCAGGGAAATGGGTTCTCTTGACGCCTCCAGAATTGCCAGGATCTTGTCCATGGGCAGTTCGGTGCTTTTGGAGATCTCAAGTGGCGTTGGTTCCCGGCCCAGCTCCTTGAACAGGGCATAAAAGGCCTTGAAAAACTGGCTGCGCAGCTCCAGAAAATGCACCGGCAGACGAATGGTCCTGGTTTTATCAAGAATCGCCCGGGTAATGGCCTGCCTGATCCACCAACTGGCATAGGTGGAAAACTTGTTGCCCTTGGTGTAATCAAAACGAAAGACCGCCCGCATCAGACCCAGATTCCCCTCCTGGATCAGATCGGCCAAGGTCAGTCCCTGGTGCATATAGCGCTTGGCAATGGAGACCACCAAACGGAGATTGGCCCGAATCATCGCGTCTTTGGCAAACTCAATGGAGCGGCTATAGGCCTCAATCTTGGCCTGCATTTCATGCAGTTCGCGCTTGTCGGAATATTTCTTGGCGGCAGCAATTACAGTAAAACGCATGTAGTTGAGCTGCTGTTTTTTAGGCTTTAAGGTGGGGTCACGCTTTTCCCAGAGATCAATCCGGGCACAGAGCAGGGCAATCTCGGCAACCTCAGAGATATCATCACGGATAGCCTGGATAATCGCATCAAAACCCTGACGAATACACTTGGAATACTTCGCTTCATCATCAGGGGTCAATAGATCAAACTGCCCCATTTCCCGCAGGTATGTGGTCGTGGTCTCTTCCGCTTCATGACTGCCTTCACCCGCGACCGAGATTGAGGCATCTGCCAGATCATCATCTTCATCCATGATCTTGTCATGATCCCATACCTCTCCCGACAAGGTCCTCTTTTCACCGGTTTTCTCAATGGTAACGATCTGGATATTATTGTCCCCCAGAAAATTAAAGATACTTTCAATAGCATTGGGATCTTTAATCTCGTCAGGCAACAATTCATTCAAATCACTAAAACTGAGACACCCTTCAGTCTGACCAGCCTTCAGCAGATTTTCTTTCAATTCGGAGAGCACTGTGCCATACTCCATAACTTATATGTTTAAAACAACTCATCTGTTTACAAAGACTAATAAGTACAGTAAAAAATTAGTCTTATACATTTACACGTCTGGAACAAATCTAATAAAAAAATAAATTTGAATATCGATAAAAAAACGACAACCATTTTTCCTAAATAGAAAAAGTACTATAAGATAGATTCGTCAACAGGCAAGAGATTCAATGCTATTTTTTTTGCATCGCTGACACCAAACTCACATAACATATTAAAATAAAAGAATTTATTTTTTCATCAATGATGAGACAAACTCCTGCGACCTCCGACCTCCCCCAACGGGGCAGTGGCATCCTGGCCCATATCACCTCTCTGCCTTCTCCATACGGTATCGGCGACCTCGGATTTTCCAGCCACACCTTTCTTGAATTTCTGGCTCGCGCCGGACAAGGGTATTGGCAGTTTCTCCCCACCGGACCAGGCTGCCCTGTTTTCGACAATTCTCCCTACATGAGCAGTTCGGCCTTTGCCTGCTCTCCGCTGCTGATTTCACCTGACCTGCTGCTTGAAGAAGGGCTGATCCAGGAGAGCACCCTTACAAACAGGCCTGTTTTTTCAGAATATAATGTCGATTTTCCAAAAGTCACAGCCTTTAAGAACAGACTCCTGCAAGAGGCCTTCACCAATTTTTCTCCTGAGTTACAAAAATTCACTGATTTCAAAATAAATACACCCTGGCTCCATGATTACACCCTCTTCATGGCCCTGAAAGAGGAATTTCATGACCAGGGATGGTTTGACTGGCCTGCGGAAATCGCCACCCGTAACCCGGAAGCCATGACTGCCTTGCACACAAGACACCACGAGCGCATGGAATATTATGCCTTTGAGCAGTTTGAGTTTTTCCGGCAATGGCAGCTCCTGCAGATTAAAGCCGGAAAGGAGAATATCAGACTTATCGGCGATATCCCTATCTATGTCGGCTGGGACAGTGTGGATGTCTGGGCCAATCAGGAAATATTTACACTTGACCCGCAAAGCCTCCGCCCCACCCATGTTGCCGGCGTCCCGCCCGACTATTTCAGCAAAACCGGACAACGGTGGGGCAATCCCCTTTACCGGTGGCAGACCAGAGATCAAGACGTCGAGAAAAAACTGACTGACTGGTGGATTGAACGATTTCGCGCCGTATTGCAGATGGTTGACACCGCTCGTATCGACCACTTTCGCGGTTTTGAGGCCTACTGGTCTATTCCGGAGGAAGAGGAAACGGCGATACAGGGCGAATGGCTCAAAGGGCCGGGCAAACTATTTTTTGACAAAATTTTCACCGCCCTTGGGCCGCTGGATATTATCGCCGAAGATCTGGGCATCATCACCCCGGAAGTCACCGATCTTCGGCGTTCACTCGGGTTTCCCGGCATGAAAGTGCTGCAGTTTGCCTTTGATGACAACCCGGACAACTCCTTTCTCCCCCACAACTTCACCAGCCCGAACTATGTGGTCTATACCGGCACCCATGACAATGACACCACCGTTGGCTGGTTCCTCAGTGATCACTTAAGTCCCTCCCTGAAACAGCGAGTCAAGAAAATCGCCAACCAGCAGGACGACAACCACTCAGCAATCCACAGAGATCTTATCTATCTGGCCATGGCCTCAATCGGCCGCCTGACCATCTTCCCCCTCCAGGACATCCTGGGATTTGGCAACGACTGCAGGATGAACAGCCCGGGAACCAGAGAAGGCAACTGGACGTGGCGTTGCGCCCCGCATTTTCTGACCGATTATGTGAGTTCCTGGCTGCGGGACGAGACTACGCTCTTTGGCCGCTGCCCGAGAAATCCCCTGAGTTCCGACAAATCGTGACAGGAGTTCCCATGCATACCCTCATCATCCTTGGCAGCCCACGTAAGAATGGCAACAGCGAGACCCTGGCCCAGACGGTGGCCAGCGGCATACTGCAGGTTCCTGATACCAGCGTTGAGTTTATCCGCCTGAACGACCTGCGGATCACTCCCTGTCAGGGATGTGGCGGCTGTAACAAAACTTCAATCTGTGTTATCGAAGATGATATGACTGCCCTCTACGAAAAGGTCGATCTCTGCGATCATCTGATCCTGGTCAGTCCCATCTATTTTTATGGCCTTTCAGCCCAATGCAAGGCCTTCGTCGATCGTTTTCAGGCCCGTTGGGCACGAAAATATCTTTTAGGAATCCGGTTCAGAAATGATGAACAGCGACAAGGCACCCTCCTTGCAACCGCCGCTACAGAAGGGAAAAAGGTCTTTGACGGCGCGTTGCTTACCGCGCAAATCTTCTTTGACGCCCTCGATCTGGAATGCGGAGAATCCCTGCTGGTCAGGGGGGTAGATCAACGGGGAGCCATGCACAAGCAGCTCCAAACCCTGGAGCAGGCCGTAATCCTTGGCCGAAAAATTGCGAACAGAAAGGGCTGAAAAAGTCCTGATGCATCCTTTTTCATCTCAACCCATAATCATCCACAAACAATTTCTTGACAAGGGAACCTGATTCCTGTAAATAAACATCGACCTTCAGGCCCCATCGTCTATCGGTTAGGACAGCGGCCTCTCACGCCGTAAAGAGGGGTTCGATTCCCCTTGGGGTCACCAAGTATACAAGGCCTTCAGCGAGATTCGCGGAAGGCCTTTTTTTTATTTCAACATTCTCCCGCTGATTGAAAAAGACACAATTCCTGGTATCTTGCCAGCTTTATCATGGATGGTTATAAAAAACCGCTGGCTCTAAATGCAAAACCCAATTCGTAAAATATCTGGAGAGCAATATGGCTGAACTGAACCTGCGACAGATGAAAAAAGATCAATCCGGAATCATCACCTCCGTGAAAGTTGGCGGCGAACTTGGCCTCAGGATGCGGGAAATGGGCCTGGTGCCAGGCACAAAAATCACCATTCAGGGCCGGGCCCCGCTCAATGATCCGGTGGCCCTGCGGGTGATGGGAGGAATCCTGACCCTGCGCAACAATGAGGCCGACCATATCACC
>JANMTN010000072.1:0-6589 GCA_031390685.1 Desulfobulbaceae bacterium | reverse complement strand
GCTGCTGGCGCTCTACGAGCCGGCGCTCGCCTGGGGCCTGCGCCGGCAGCACGTTGTCGCCGCAGTAGCAGTGGCGATGTTGCTGGCGGCCGGCGTGATCTACACCCAGGTCGGCAAGACCTTCATGCCGACGATGGACGAGGGCGACCTGATCGTCGGCATCGAGAAACTGCCCTCTGTCAGCCTGGAACAGAGCGCCGCGCTTGATCTGAAAATCCACCAGGCCATCATGCAAGCGATCCCCGAAATACATGGCGTGGCTGCACGTGCCGGTTCTGACGAAATAGGCCTCGATCCGATGGGCCTCAATCTAACCGATACCTATCTGTTGTTGAAGCCGCGAAACGAATGGCGCATGAAGAGCAAGGAAGCGCTGACGGACGAAGTACGCAAGGTGCTCGACCCCATGCCCGGCATAACGTACAGCTTCACCCAGCCGATCGAAATGCGCGTATCGGAAATGATTATCGGCGTGCGCGGCGATCTGGCGGTCAAGATTTTTGGCCCCGACCTCGACAAGCTCAATGAATATGCGAGCCAGGTTGAGACGCTGCTCAAGACGATCCCCGGCAATCTGGACGTCTACACGGTCCAGAACGACGGCGTGCAATACCTGCGGGTGACGGTAGACCGCCTGCAGGCCGGCCGGCTCGGTTTGAGCGTCGAAGAAATCCAGGATGCGATGCGCACCCAGATCGAGGGGCAGCGGGCCGGTATCGTCATCGAGGGTAACCGCCGCACGCCGATCGTATTGCGTGGCGCTGAATCGGTTCGCATATCGCCGGCCGAGTTTGAAGCCACGCGGATCACGACCAAGGATGGTAGCACGGTCCCATTGACTAGCGTTGCAAAACTGGAACGTGCCGCAGGTCCCGTCAAGATCGATCGCGAGATGGGCAGCCGTTACAGCGTGGTCATTGCCAACGTCGGCGGCCGCGATCTGGTCGGTTTTGTCGAAGAGGCCAAAGCGCTCGTTGTACAGAAATTGTCCCTGCCTACCGGCTACCGTATCACCTGGGGCGGACAGTTCGAGAACCAGCAGCGCGCGGCAGCCCGGCTGACTGTCGTCGTGCCGGTCGCACTCGGGCTCATATTCGTGCTGCTGTTTTCGACCTTCGGTTCGGTACGCCAGGCTTTGCTGATTTTGAGCAACATCCCATTCGCGCTGGTCGGCGGCATTGCCGCCTTGTGGGTGACGGGAGAATACCTCTCGGTGCCGGCGTCGGTGGGTTTCATCGCGCTGCTCGGTATCGCGGTACTCAACGGTGTGGTGCTGGTCAGTTATTTCAATCAACTGCAACTGGAAGGCATGGCCTTGTCTGACGTCGTCGTCAATGGCGCCAAGCGGCGCTTGCGTCCGGTGCTGATGACCGCGTCGATTACGGCGTTCGGGCTGATCCCGCTGCTGTTCGCGACGGGTCCTGGTTCGGAGATTCAGCGGCCTCTCGCCATCGTCGTGATCGGTGGCCTGATCACCGCCACGGCGCTGACGCTCATGCTGCTTCCAATCCTGTATTTACGCTTCGCTTTTCCTAAACGAGAGGTTCCCCATGTCTGAATTTTGCTTAACACTGATCTGCCCGCCAGCGGTCGAGGAGAATTTGCTCGATCTGCTGCTCCTGTCACCCAACGTGACGGTCTTCACCAGCACGGCAACGGCCGCACATGGCCTGGCCCACGAGAGTCTGGATCAAACGGAACAGGTGCTGGGTCGGGCGCATGCCAAAGAAATACAGGTGCTATTTGCTGCGGCCGACAAGACAATGCTGCTCGAACATATTCGCCGGCAATTTGCCGGCACGGGCCTGCGCTATTGGTTGACGACGGTTGTCGAAGCAGGAGAGATCACCTGATGGTTCGATGCTCCTGATCGGCCTGTTGATGTGGCCAGGACGACCAGAACAATAGGACTGCTGGAACACAGCCATTTGTATAAAAAATATTGGCTAAGTAAATCTGCATAAATATTTATAATGTTTTCGCGCAAGACGCGGAGAAAATTTTTTTGCCTCTCTCTGCGCCTTGTATGCGAGATTATAACTTGTTTCGTGAATAGCTGAATGGTTACGATATTTTTATTTATGCGTAAATACTTAATAGCTCTGTTCGTTTCATAACTTCCACCTCCGTGGCACTTACTGTTGACGACTGACCTCAAATTCATGTACGATACTTTGTGGTAAAGCCTTGAGGTAAAATACTTGCTGCCAACACTGATGGTTTTGCAAAAAATCATAAATTATGTTTTTTCTTTTCATCGCCAACGGCTGAGCGCAGATAATAATCAATAATTTTCGGATAGTTAATTGAATACCGGATACCGGTTTTCACCGGTGTGACGACTTTTTTAGAGATCATCAACACTGTTCCTTTTATTCTCAGATATGCTCATTGTTCAAACTTTACTCCTGCGATATAATTTCAGGGAGCGAATACGAGTAAAAATAATCCCCAGAGGTTGTTAAAATTACCCACAGAAAAGGTTATGCATGAAAGACATGAACTTAATCGCCAGGCACTGGCACCACCTGCCAATCGTCGAAGTGGTGGAGTTGCTGGAATCAGACCGGGAGCGGGGGCTTGACCGGTTCGCGGTGGAGCACCGCCTGGAGGCCTTCGGGCCCAATACCATCACCGCCCGGAAAGGGCAGGGGCCGCTGATCCGTTTTCTGCTCCAGTTCCATCAGCCCTTGATCTATATCCTTATCGCCTCGGGCCTGGTCACCGCTTTCTTACAGGAGTGGGTGGATTCCGGGGTTATCTTCGGGGTGGTGCTGGTCAACGCCTTTATCGGTTACCTCCAGGAGGCCAAGGCGGTCACTGCCCTGGCCGCCCTGGCCCGGACCATGACCACCGACGCCACGGTTTTGCGGCAGGGGGAGAAGCGGCGTCTTCCCGCCACGGAGCTGGGGGTCGGCGATATCGTCTTTCTGCAAAGCGGCGACAAGGTTCCCGCGGATCTGCGGCTTTTCCAGGTACGTGATCTGCAGATCGCCGAAGCGGCCCTCACCGGCGAGTCGGCGCCCGTTGCCAAGGACCACGGGCTGCAAGGCCGCGAGACCGTCCTGGCCGACCGGCGGAACATGGCCTATGCCTCGACCCTGGTCACGTACGGACAGGGCACCGGCATTGTTACGGGCACCGGGGATGCAACCGAGGTGGGTCGCATCTCCCAACTGATCTCGGCGGCCGAGGCGCTGGCCACCCCGCTCACCCGAAAGATCAGCGAGTTCAGCAATGTGCTGCTCTACGTGATCCTGGGCCTGGCTGGGCTGACCATTGCTGTCGGACTTCTCCGGGGCCAGACCTTTTTCGAGATGTTCATGGCGGCGGTGGCTCTGGCCGTGGGCGCCATCCCTGAAGGGTTGCCCGCCGCGGTCACCATCACCCTGGCCATCGGCGTTTCGCGCATGGCCCAGAAACGGGCCATCATCCGCAAGCTGCCTGCGGTGGAGACCCTGGGCAGCACCACGGTGATCTGTACCGACAAAACCGGCACCCTCACCGAAAACCAGATGACCGTGCAGGAGATCGTGGTCGGCGGCCTGGCGTACACGGTGGGCGGCACCGGCTACAATCCGATGCAGGGCAGGATTGACGGCCCCGAAGCGGCTTCCGGCGGCACCACCTCTCCGGCCCTGCTGGAATGCCTGCGGGCCGGGCTTCTCTGTAACGACAGCCGGCTTGTCGAAGAGGACGGGCTCTGGCAGGTACACGGCGACCCCACCGAAGGGGCGCTGCTGACCTCGGCCCGCAAGGGCGGTCTCGGCCAGGAAACACTGACCGCAAGCCCCCGCCTGGACACGGTGCCCTTTGAGTCGGAACACCAGTACATGGCTACCCTGCATGATGCCGGCCCTGGCGCACTCCGCTTGGTCTATCTTAAAGGCGCGGTGGAGGCTCTCCTGGCCAGATGCGCAAGCCAGCTTGACGCGCTGGGCAATCAGGTTCCCCTGGTCAATGCCGAGATCCAGTCCGCAGTGGAGGGGATGGCCGCCAAGGGGCTGCGGGTGCTGGCCATGGCCCGCAAAGAGATGGGGCCGGAAACAGCGGCCATCCACCATGCCGATCTGACCACGGGTCTGGTCTTTCTCGGCCTGCAGGGGATGATTGACCCGCCGCGGCCGGAAGCGGTTGCTGCGGTCAAGATCTGCCAGGCCGCAGGCATCCGGGTCAAGATGATCACCGGCGATCATCCGCTTACCGCAGTGGCCATTGCCAGACATGTCGGGCTCTACAACCTGGGCTCGGCCCATTTCGTCCCTGTGCTCACCGGCGCGGAGCTTGAGAAATTGTCAGACAGCGAATTCATCGACCGGGCCGAAGACACCGTGGTCTTTGCCAGGGCGACACCGGAGCAGAAGCTCCGTCTGGTGGAGGCCCTCCAGGCCAGAGGCCAGGTGGTGGCCATGACCGGCGACGGAGTGAACGACGCCCCGGCCCTGAAACGGGCGGATATTGGCGTGGCCATGGGGATCACCGGAACCGAGGTGGCCAAGGAAGCAGCGGACATGGTTCTCACCGATGACAATTTCAGCTCCATCGAGGCGGCGGTGGAAGAGGGGAGGGGCGTATTCGACAACCTGACCAAGTTCATTGCCTGGGCCCTGCCCACCAATCTTGGTCAAGGGTTGGTCATCCTCACCGCCATCTTTCTCGGGGTCACCCTGCCCATCCTGCCGGTGCAGATCCTCTGGATCAACATGACCACCGCCGGCTTTCTCGGCCTGGCCCTGGCCTTTGAACCCAAGGAGCCGGGGATCATGCTGCGCCCGCCCAGGCAGCCCAATGCGCCGATCCTTACCACCAGTGTGATTTTCCGGATTACCCTGGTGAGTTTGCTGATGCTGGGCGCAGCCTTCGGACTCTTTTCCTGGGAACTGTCGGTCGGCTCCACCCTTGCCGAGGCGCGCACCGCCGCGGTCAATGCTTTTGTCATGGTCGAGCTGTTCTACCTGTTCAACTGCCGCTCCCTGGAAAAATCCGTTTTCCAGCTCGGCTTTTTCTCAAACCCCTGGGTGCTTGGCGGCGCTGTCGCCATGTTCCTGCTGCAACTGGCCTACACCTATCTGCCGGTGATGAACCGGCTGTTCCAGAGCGCACCCATTGGTCTTGGCGTCTGGGGTTGGACAGCGGCGGCGGGAGTGGTCGTCTTTATAATTGTCGAGATCGAAAAGAGGCTGTGGAAAAAAACAGGCAAGAGGGTTGAAATGCTGAGTAACGATATTTTATCATGAATCGATGACCTTTCTCATGGCCAGGGCCATACCGACAAGGATGTAACCCACCGCCCTCTTGACAGTAAACGATGCTGTCATTCGTATCCTGGGCCGGATGGCCCAGCAGTACCAAACCGCCATTATCGTTGTCACCCACGACGAAAAAATCATCCCCACCTTTAAACGGATCTAACGCATCCATGATGGCGCTACCTATGAAAAAGCTGCGAAGGACGGGCGTCTGGCCGACAACACATAAGTCGCCTTTATGGCCATGCAGATAACCATGTCATTTAGTTACAAAGACCAAGCAACATGAGCCAACAGCTTCCTTTCAATATCGTTCTGATTGAGCCGGAGATTCCACCCAATACCGGATCAATCGCCCGTTTGTGCGGGGCGACCCATACCGTCCTCCATCTGGTCAGACCGCTGGGGTTTTCCACGGATGACAAACATCTGAAGCGGGCTGGTCTTGATTACTGGCGATTTGTTGACATCAAATACTGGGACAATCTTGATCAGTTTCTCGCGGCCCAGACAGAGACCAGGCTTTTCTTCTTTACCACCAAAGTCGCGACAGCGTACACCGAGGCCCGCTTTCATCCGGGAGATTTTCTCATTTTTGGCAAAGAGACAAAAGGACTGCCGGAAGAGATCCTCAAGCTCTATCACGACCGCTGTTATACCCTGCCCATGCCCAACCCCAATATCCGCAGCCTGAATCTGGCCATGACCGCAGGAATTGTCCTGTACGAGGCCCTGCGCCAGAACCCTGAGCTGTGAACCGGAGACAGAAAATAATAACCAAAACGCCACATTTTTTTAAGTTTTCTGTTCACTCTTTACTCTTCTCTATTCCTTGTTTTTTTATAAAGATGTATCTTGTCGGCAATCAAAATCAACTCTTTTAGTTTTTCAAATTGACTTAATAGCTAAGTTATACATTATTACAAGGAGATATCAACAATGTCCAAACGGGTTTATAACTTTAGTCCAGGGCCGGGAACTCTGCCCTACGAAGTCCTTGAGCAGGCAGCCAAGGATATAGTCAATTTTCAGGATACAGGAATGGGGCTGATCGAGATGAGCCATCGCTCCAAAGAGTTTATGGCCGTCACCGCTAACGCCGAGCAACTGCTGCGCGAGCTCATGGATATCCCGGATAACTACAAGGTACTGTTTCTGCAGGGCGGGGCCTCCAGCCAGTTCTTCATGATCCCCATGAATCTGCTTGGGCCAGGCAAGAAGGCCACCTACCTGAACACCGGAGTCTGGGCCAAAAAGGCGATCAAAGAGGCCAAGCTCTTTGGCGAGATCAATGTTGCCTACTCCAGCGAAGAGCAGAAATACAACCGGGTGACCACTGA
>JANMTN010000057.1:0-1787 GCA_031390685.1 Desulfobulbaceae bacterium | reverse complement strand
GTCTGCCGGTGCAGCTTGACCCTGACCTGCGGGAGATTGATTTCGGACGCTGGGAAGGGAAGACCTTTGTCGAGATCGAGGCCCAGGACCCGGAGCTGGTGCAGGAGTGGGCGCAGGGGAATGATGATTTCTGTTTCCCCGCTGGCGAAGCGACAGCTGGATTCGCCAGCCGGATGGAATCAGTCAAAAAAAGGCTGCTGGCCGCGGATGCCAAGACCATGCTTCTTGTTGCCCATGGCGGCGTGATCCGCTCTCTGATCTGTGGTCTGCTGGGCCTGTCGCCGCAGAATTATCTCCTCTTTCAGGTAGCCAAGGGACATTACAGCACCATGGATCTTCATTGCGAAGGCGGAGTATTGACCGGTTTGAATTTAGGAGGCGTTAGCGAATGAGTGTGCTTTTCTGCTCATTCGGTTACGCCTCCTTATGCCGCTTCAAAGAGGCAGCCAATTTCTTCCGGCTGTTTCTTTGAGTGGCCTCTGGCAGATAACATACGATTTAGGAGGACAAAGCCAATGGGCAGTCTGATCCTGGTGACGGGCGGGGCCAGAAGCGGCAAGAGTGATTTTGCCCTGCAACTGGCGCAGTCGCTGCCCGCGCCGCGCTGTTTTATCGCCACCTGCCCGGTGGTGGATTCCGAGATGGACGAGCGTATCGCCCGCCATCGCGAGGAAAGGGCGGGAGCGGAGTGGCGGACTGTTGAGGAGCAGACGGCTATCGCCGCCATCCTGCGGGTGTGTCAGGATCATCCCGTCTGTCTGATTGATTGCCTCACGTTATGGGTGAATAATCTTCTCTATCTTGCTGAACAGTCGGGAAAAATGTTTTCCGATTCTGAAATGAGGCAGCAGTGCGATCTCCTGATTCAGGCCGCAGTGGAGCATCACGGAGCGGTGATCTGTGTCACCAACGAGGTGGGGATGGGGATTGTCCCGGATAATTCAGCGGCCAGGCTGTACCGCGATCTGGTGGGCCGCTGCAACCGGATGCTGGCGGCGGCCGCGTCTGAAGTGTACCTCGTCAGTTGCGGGATCCCTCTGCGCCTGAAATAATATGTAGAAAATACATTCATAAATTATCTTTTCGCTTTAATTTTGCGTTATTTTTAAACTTTATAAACCTTCAGCCTTTGATTATCATGAGCCTTTTAGAACGAACGATTCAAAAGATATACCCGCAAGACACTCTTTCCCGTGAGCGCGCCAAGGAGCGCCTTGATCAACTGGCCCTGCCCCATTGGGCCCTTGGTGATCTCATGGATCTGGCCGTTGATCTGGCCGGGATGACCCGTTCCATGACGCCTGCGGTCAAGAGAAAGGCCGTGGTGGTGATGGCCGGGGATCACGGGGTGGTGGCGGAGGGGGTGAGCAAGTTCCCCTCCGAGGTGACGCCGCAGATGGTCTATAACTTCGTCAATGGCGGGGCGGGGATCAATGCCCTGGCCCGGCAGGCCGGATCGGAAGTGATCGTGGTGGACATGGGGGTGGCGGCTGACCTGCGCGAACTGGCCGAGCAGGGCAAGATCATCAATAAAAAAATAGGGATGGGCACCGGCAATATCGCCGTCGGTCCGGCCATGAGCCGGACCATGGCCCAGATGGCGGTGGAGGCGGGGATTGATATCGCCAATGATCTGGCCGGACGCATTGATATCTTCGGCACCGGGGACATGGGTATCGGCAACACCACGCCGTCGACGGCCATTGCCGCCGTGTTCACCGGCAAGTCGGTTGTCGAACTCACCGGCCGGGGCACTGGTCTGGATGACGCCCAATTGAGCCATAAGG
>JANMTN010000018.1:0-2808 GCA_031390685.1 Desulfobulbaceae bacterium | reverse complement strand
ACAACTCAGGCTTTATTCATAGTTTTTTAAATACATCAAAGGAGTTATCAGGAATGGCAGTTCGAATTCGTTTAACCAGGCTTGGCAGAAAGAAAAAACCCTTCTATCGTATTGTGGTTGCAGACAGTGAGCGTCAGCGTGATGGCAAGTTCCTTGATATCGTGGGCACCTACGACCCCATGCAGAATCCTGCCGCCATCACCATTAACACGGCTAAACTCCAGGACTGGATTGGCAAAGGCGCCTTGCCATCCACCACGGTTCAGAGTTTGATTGCGAAGACTGCGGTCAGCGAATAACGGGCCATGCAAGAACTGGTCTCTTATATTGCCAAATCGCTGGTCGATAATCCTGACGTGGTAACCGTCACCATGAGCGAGGAAGATGACACTGTCACCATCGGTCTGGCCGTTGCCAAAGAAGATCTCGGGAAGGTGATCGGCAAACAGGGCAGGACAGCAAGGGCCATGCGTTCTCTCCTTGCGGTCACTGCCGGGAAGGAGAACAAGCGATCAAGGCTTGATATTCTGGAGTAACATCCAAAAAGCCATGACTGATGATTTTTTATATCCCGCTGAGTCCTATCTCCTGATCGGAAAGATTATTGAACCCCACGGCCTGAAGGGTGAAATAAAGATTTTTTCTTTTGCGGGACAACCGGAAAATATCCAGCACTACAAAAAACTGTTTCTGGTAACCCCATCCGGGAAACTTTCTCAACCCTATTCTACCGAGACATGCCGGATAAAAGGAAAATCAGCAATTGTCCGGCTGAGCTCTGTCAGTGACCGTAATGGGGCAGAGACAATAACAGGTATGGGTGTTTTGATCCTCAAAGAGGATCTGCCGCAACCAGGCAAAGATGAATTTTATCTGTATCCGATGGTAGGTCTGCCCGTCGTAACCACTCAAGGCCGCAGACTGGGAACAGTGGTAAATATTTTTTCCAATGGAGCACAGGATCTGCTGGTGGTGCAAGACAATGATGAGGAATATTTAATTCCCATCCTTTATTCTATTATCATCCACCATGATGCTGAAAAGATTGTGATAGAGCCTCCGCCCGGTCTTCTAGAAATAAACTCCGGGGACAGTGCTCTTTAAAAGCCGTTACGAAATAATCATTCCATTCATACCCATTTCGTTACGGCTTCTAATGCCGTTTTTGCCATCCGGATGACGATGAAAGTTTTTGTTACAACGGCTTAGTGTCCATGGGCACTCTGATTTTTGACATATTGACTCTTTTTCCAGGGCTTCTCGATTCACCGCTGAATGAATCTATTATTCGCCGGGCCAGAGAGGATAACAAGATCCGCATTGATATCACTGATATCCGGGATTTTGCGCTGGATAAACATGCCACAACCGACGACCGGCCCTTTGGCGGCGGCGAAGGCATGGTCATGAAGCCGGAGCCCCTGACCGCTGCCCTGCGTGCAGTGCAAGAGAAAAACGGCGCTGGCCGGGTCATCCTGCTCAGCCCTCAAGGACGCGCTTACACCCAGAAAGTTGCTGAAGAACTCAGTTCATTGTCCCATCTGATTCTGGTCTGCGGCCGGTATGAAGGGGTTGATGAACGATTTGTGACCGCTTCCGTTGATGATGCCATCTCGGTTGGTGATTACATTCTGACTGGTGGTGAGTTGGCAGCCATGATTGTGATTGATTCTGTAACCCGGCTTCTTCCTGGAGTTCTTGGCTGTTCCGATTCGGCTACCAGGGATACGTTCAGCAGGGATTTGCTCAAACACCCACAATACACAAGGCCAAGGGTGTTTGCGGGACAAGAGATACCTGAAATACTCCTGTCTGGCAATCACGAGGCAATCGAACAATATCGGTTTTTAGAGTCAGTACGACGCACCTTGGAACGACGACCAGAGTTATGCAAACGGGCCGATTTCAGCAAAAGTGAAAAAAAGCTGCTCAAAGAACATGGTCTATATCAGAAGATGGAAGCATTGCCGAACGGTCCGGAATGAGTAAGGAAGGAAAGAAAGAAAGAGATATCGCCCTTGATATCGCCCTTATCCATTACCCTGTTATCAACAAGACCGGAGAGACCATAGGCTCGGCAGTAACCAACCTTGATCTGCATGATATCGCCCGGGCAGCAAGGACATTCGGGGTTGATCATTACTATATTGTCACCCCGTATACCGACCAGCACACACTGGTTCAAGAGATACTCGATCACTGGCAGACAGGCTATGGGGCAACGTACAATCCGGCCCGTAAAACTGCCCTTGACCGAGTAAAGATTGCAGGGTCTCTGGAAGCGGTCATCACCCTGGTCACTGAGCAGAGAGGTCAAAAACCCCTGCTTCTGACCACGAGTGCCCGCGCCCAGAAAAACAGTATCAGCTACCGGGAAACCCGCAGGCGCATAGCAACAGGAGAGCCAATGCTTCTCCTGTTTGGCACCGCCCATGGACTCGCCCCGGAGCTCAGTGAGTCAGCGGATTATACCCTGCCTCCCATTGAGAGTACAACTGGCTATAATCACCTTTCTGTGCGTTCGGCAGTCTCGATCATCCTTGATCGGCTCCTTGGCGTCCACGAAGAATGATAAAAGTAAGACAATTTTTCGAGGCCTCCCCCAAAGAGAGTGGCCAACAACTATCCCCCTTCAACATACTTCAACGTAGAGTAAAATTATGAGCCTAATACTTGACAGAATCAATCAGGAACAGATGCGATTTGATCACCCGGATTTTCGTTCCGGCGACACCGTAAAGGTACACATCCGGATCATTGAGGGAAACAAGGAGCGAATCCAGATCTTTCAGGGCGTTGTCATCAAAC
>JANMTN010000003.1:0-9027 GCA_031390685.1 Desulfobulbaceae bacterium | reverse complement strand
GAGTGTCACTGAACTTGTGGGCTGGGAGCATTCGATGAAAAATGAGCTTATCCTTGCCAGCTATAAAGACCTGCCACGCCGGCGCCCCAGTCAACGTCTGCAGGACGTGTTGCATCTCCTGGGCCTTGAAGAGATGGCGGCGCGGTTCTGTTGAGGCGCGGCACGGCGCAGTTGCAAAGTGTGGACGCTTCAGTGTCGTGCTTGCCACGGCCGGAGTCTTGGCTTTGTTTCGCTTGTCAGGCAAAATCGCGATCGACGAAGGTGTCGGCTTGAATGCAAATTGGGATTACGACGGCCTGGGAGGCCGTTGGTAGAGGCCGATGGTCTCCGTTGAGGTAAGGATATGGCCCTCCATTGCCTGGAGGAGTACCTGTTTTGCGGGTTGTCGCAGGTCTGGCAGGATGACGTCCAGGGCGTAGAGTTTATGGAAGTAGCGATGGCAGCCTATGGGCGGGCAGGGGCCGCCGTAGCTTGTTTTTTTGCCGTCGTTGAGGCCTTCCATGGTCCCCGCTGACAGTGCTTGAGGGACGATGCCTTCAGGCAGGATAGAGACACTGGCTGGGATATTATACAGGATCCAGTGGACCCAGACCCTTTTGGGCGCTGCCGGGTCCGGGGCGTCAGGGTCGTCGATGATCAGGACCAGGCTTTTGGCGCCGGACGGAACCCCGGTCCATTGCAGGGGGGGAGAGATGTTCAGGCCGTCGCAGGTATAGATGGCCGGGATCTGGGAGTTATCGGCAAAAGCTGGTGAACTGATGGTGAGGGGCATGGTTGGCGCTCTTAGGTACTGGTTTTATTTTTTAATCCAGTATTCTCCGTATCCAATGAAAAATATTAATAAAAACGTGATGAAAGTATGAGGATAGTATGTTCTGGGCGGCAGTTTCTGCTTATTGTTCGCCTTCAGGTTTGTCATTGTTGAAAAAGTGCCATTGTTTGGTGGCTGGATTATAGATATAACTTGTCTGCAAGAGTACTGGGCGGCCATGGCCCTGTTCAAAACACTGGAGTTTGAAGAGCAGGTTCTTGTTTATTTTTTTAAGAAAGTTTGCGTGTGGTTGCGATAGGTTCTCAGCGGTCAGGGTTGGGTTATTCTGGGTGAAGAGCTTTTGGTAGTTTTTGGTTAGATAGGAGATCTGTTCGGCGATGAGGATGTCTTCTTGAGCCTGATTGATAGAGAGCCTTGTCTCTTTGTTAATTGTCTGGAACTCCTGTTCTTTGGCGAAAGGGCTCATTTCTATCGTCTTGATGATAGCCTGCAGTTTGTTGATTGCCGGGATAAATTCCTTGTTTTTCAGGTAGCCGGCAACGCCTTGTTTGTCTCTGATAATCGCGGCGTGAAGCATCAGGCGTGAAATTTTTTGCTGGCTCTGCTGGGGGTTGTCGCGACGGAGGATTTCACTGTTTGCTTCCAGGAGCTGAATGGCCGTTTCGTATTGACTGAGGGCTTGATCCCATTGCGCATCCGCAAATGCCTTTTTCCCCTGTTCCAGGGCGTTGAATACCTTGGTTCTGACTATGACCTCCTGGAGGGAGGCGACTGTTTTGGCATTAGAAAAAGAGAAGTGCTGATCTATTTTTTGAGCTTGTTCGAAAGCAACAAGGGCGTTCTGCCAATCACCTTTCGAGAAATTTTCCTCACCTGCGGCCATTAACTTGTTAAATTCGATCTGGTCAATGTGGGATTTAATCCGGGAGATGTCTTCTGGTGGAATATGGGGATTTTTCTTGGCGAGATCCAGGGCCTTGTTAAAGTAGTTTTTTGCGAAATCCAATTCTGATGCAGACAATGCCTGCTCACCCGCCTGTAAAAAAATGTTAAATTGGGCGGTCGCGATGTTGCTTCGGATCTGATCAAGGATGGCGCGATCGATTGTGGGTATCTCGGTTGCAAGCTGGAGCGCGCGCGCGTAACTCGCCATGGCCTCTTTCCATCTGTCTTCTTCCAGGTACGTATCGGCAAGGATCATCAATTTCTGCCATTCCGGCTGACTGGTGGACTTTTCGCTGAACGCAAGCCCTCTTTTTAATTTTTCGGAAATCTGGACCTCTTTAATCTTTTCTGTGAGAAGCTTTTTCCCCTGTTGCTTGATAAAGAAAATTTTGGAGGTCAACTCCAGGGCATCGGTGCATTTTTGGTCGGCATCCGAGAACAGGTCTTTGTCCAGAAGCTGTTTGCATTCTTCAAACTTTGTTTGAGCATGTTCTAATTGAGTGGTGAAAAAGAGGTAACCGCTGATCAGGGTGAGCAGAATGGCTGTACAGCCACTGCCGATGATAATGGCCGGCCAGCGAGATGTTTGTTCTCTCTGTTGTTGAATAGAAGGGCTTTTTGGGGATGGAGGTTCGGTTTTTTTTTCTTTGGGTTTTGCCGCTGATTTCTTCTTGCCGTTGGTGTCTTCTTCGAGAGAATCTCCTTCGGCCCAGTCACCGAGCATTTCCAGAGAATATTGCGCACGACTGATATCTTTATCTATCTCCGGAAAATCCGGGGATAAATTTTTTACTGTTTTATTTCTTTCCAAGGCCTTTGCCGGCTTCCCCTTATTTTCAAATGCCTCCCCTTCCTGGTGTATTTTTCGGGCCTTATTATGTTGGTGCTGATCCTGGCTGTTCAGGTTTGATCCCGGCGCCTGGTGTTGGGGCAGAGAAGAAGAAAAAGATTTTTCTGTTGTAATTTCAGTAAAGGTACTCACTTGTTCGGAGGATTCGCCGTCATCGATGGCTGCCATTTCATCGCTTGGAAATTGGGTGTCATTGACAATTCCCAGGCTCAGCGGTGAGAGGGGGGTGGGGGCGCGCTCTTCTTCGGGAGGTGACAGGGGCTGCCCTTCAGGCGCTGAAAATAGACGGACGGTGTCCAGAGGCAGTTTATCCTGGTTTTTCTTGTACCAGGTAGCAGCTTCTTCATTGAAGGCGTTATTGCTTGAGTAGATCTCGCCGCACAGCATGCGGCCAATATGGATGATCAGCTCGGCAAGAGAAGGGGTGTTTTCCCAGAATTCCCCGATGCAGATGGCCGCCTTGTCAAAGTCAGGATGGAAGACAGGGCTTTCCGGCGTACAGCTTGGGGGGAAGTGGGGGAATCCAAAAGGAAGGGTGATGGTGATGATATGGTCAGGGCATATTTGGACCTCTCCTCCATCTTCTTTGCAGAATCCCCGCAGGCGATAGGTAACACGATACTGTTCAGGTGGGTCGCCGGCAATGGGTGTGACTTGAATCTGTTGATGCTGGGCAAAGCTGGTCTTGATTTCCTGAAAAATGGCTTTAAGCTGTTCAGAGATGATGGCCATGAAGGTTCACTGATGCCTAAGTTGAATGATGAGAGTTTATTGCAAGCTTGCGTCATCTGCTGTTATGTTGATACGTTCAGACAATTGATGAAAACATTGGTATGAATGTATCAGGTTTTGCAAAGAAGAGGAAATTTTTTTATTTCTGAAAACAGTCATAATATGGCTTAGGCAGAGATCAGAACTGACGGGCAGATTGGTCTTGGTTGAGATCGAGCGATGGAATCAGAGAGGTCCACGAAAGGGGGGGAGCCCCAGGATCTCCATGAAACTGGTCACGTGATATTCGGCGGGCAGGTCTGGATTTTTAAATCCAATCAGCCGCATCCCGCAGTTGGCGGTATGTTCCCGGTCAATAATGGAGTCGCCAATGTAAATGGCTTCATCTGTCCGGCATTCACAATAATCAAGGATTTCCAGCAAGGCGTCCGGTGCTGGTTTGGGACGGCGTGCGTTTTCCGCGGTCATTACCTTGTCAAAGTAGTCCTGTAACTCAAACATCTGCAGGATGGGTGTCATGGTGTTGGTGCGGTTGGTGGAGATCGCCAGTTGGTAGCGGGGTTTTGTTTTTTCAAGAAATTCGATGAGATCCGGTTCCATTCGCATGTGGTGGAGAAATGGCGTGTAATCAAGGGCCATTCGATAGGCATTCACCTCTGTCAGATCTTGCTGCGGATAATGGCGGAAGATGTGACGGATGGAGTCCAGCGCGTTGTGGATATGGACGTACTCAAGTTCTGGCGGACGCATTGGCGGACGCTGGAAATGGGCCAGAAGTTGATTGTAGTATTCCCGGTTGGCCAATTTGGAGTCAAACATGACCCCGTCGCAGTCGAAGATAATGAGTTTGAGCATGGTCAGGAGCGCCTTAGAAAAAAACAAATCAGTTCTTGAATAATATATCCTGGAGCCAGTCTATGGCGTAGAGAAGCAGTTCCTCATCATCAGCCAGACGGTTTCTGGTGGTGTCGTCCAGTTGGGCTGCTCCAGAAAGGTGTCCAGCGAGCAACAATGTCCGGAATTGGTCAAGATTATAGAGGGCCAGGATAAACTGCTCGATCTGGCCTTCCGAAAACCGTTTTCCTTGTCGTATCTGGTCATGTTGCAGGACTGCAGCCACCGCATCGTTAAAGCGGTTATAGGTTGCCAATCCTTGCTCGGTGCTGTAGGTGGGGCCATTCTGCTCCTGCTGTTCCTGGAATCCCTGGCAGTGGCCTTCTCGCAGGAGGACGAAGAACTCATCCATGGTGTTGTCAGCTTGACGAATGGCCGCCCTGCCCAGAGGATAGGCCCGGCAGGCCCCTGGCCGATCCTGATACACAGTGCATCCGGCATCCGCGACAAAGACGCAGCTGGCCCGGCCATCATCGGCCATGGTGAGATAGAAACGGGGAAAGGTCTCGTCTTCTTCCTGTTCCCTGATCACATAGCGGTCGAAAAATTCCTCCGAGCGGAGGCCGCAACCCTTTTTCAGACGCAGGACATCGTAGGGAGTCAGGGCCAGTTCTATCTGGCGGCAGCAGTCGGTGAAGCAGGCGACGGAGGGATGACAGGAAAAACGAAAAGTTGCCTCTTTTCCCATCCTGGTGACATTTTTGGGGAGCAAAGGCTGACTCATTGCCGTTATCTCTTCTTTTCAGGCCAGAGCAACAGCACGGGACTGGCCACGAACGCGGAGGAGAAGGTCCCGATGATGACGCCGAATAAAAGGACAAAGGAAAAGTCATGGATCACGGATCCGCCAAAGAGCAGCAGGGCCAGTAAGGTCATACAGACGGTTAGTCCTGTGGCAATAGTCCTTCCCACAACCTGATTGATGCTGTCATTGATCTGGCTGATGAGCGTGCGGGACTTGTCCTTGGCCATGTTCTCGCGGATCCGGTCAAAGATAACGACCGTATCCGCGAGGGAATAGCCGCCAAGGGTGAGCATGGCTGTGACAATCATCAAGGTCATTTCCATATTCAGCATCCAGCAGAGCCCAAGAATGATAAAGACGTCATGGAGAGTGGCAATGGCGGCCGCCACTCCAAAACGGATATCAAAGCGCAGGGCCAGATAGATAATAACGCCGACCAGTGAGATCAGGATGGCCATTGCGGCCTTGTTCCGCAGGACAGAACTGACGGAAGAACCAATCTCGGACTTGCTTTCCAGAGTGAAATGTTTGTCCGCAAGCTCTGCGGCCAGGATGGAATGGATCTGTTCGCTGAGATTGCCAATAATTTTTTCTGATTTCTTGACCTTGACAATCAGGCTGCGTTCGTTTTCCACCTCCTGCAGATCAAGTCCCTCCATCTTGTGTTTATCAAAGGCCTGACGAACCTCGTCCATGGTAAAGGTCTGATCTGCCTTGTATTGCAACAGGGTGCCGCCGGAAAAATCAACCCCCATATTGGCCTTGCCCCGGGCAATCTGGACGGAGGCGATGATGCCGATGCCGACCAGGATTGCGGAAATTGCATAAGTGATGTGGCGCAACTTCATGTAATCGAGGTTGGGCTTTTTGATAAGTTGGAGGAAGGTTAATTTTTTCAGGAGATTGAAAGAAATGAGGATGTCAAATACGAAACGGGAGCAGTAGAGGGTGGTGAACAGGTTGAAAAGAATGCCGAGGGTCAGGGTGATGGCAAAGCCCTTGATCGGGCCGGTACCAAACAAGAACAGGGCCATGGAGGTGATCAGCGTGGTCACATGGGAGTCAACAACGGTAGAGAGTGCCTCACTGAAGCCGGAGTTGACGCTGGACCGGACTGATTTTCCCAGTTCATACTCCTCGCGCATCCGTTCAAAGATAAGAATATTGGAGTCCACGGCCATACCGATGGAGAGGATAATGCCGGCAATACCCGGCATGGTCAGTGTGGCATTGAGGACGGCAAGTCCGGCAAAGAGGAAGAGGATGTTGAGGACCATGGCCCCATT
Organism: Desulfobulbaceae bacterium; assembly: GCA_031390685.1. GTDB lineage: Bacteria > Desulfobacterota > Desulfobulbia > Desulfobulbales > Desulfocapsaceae > UBA2270. The sequence goes on along the minus strand of JANMTN010000003.1, from coordinate 2,803 downwards.
GGCAATGACTCCGGAGAGATGATAATAAACCATCATGAAGACGATAACCAGGAGCGTGCCAAAGACACCCGCAGTCAGGCCTTTGTGGATAGAATCCTGGCCAAGGCTGGCACCAACTGTCATGTTCTGGATGATATCAACGGGTGCCGGCAGGGCGCCAACTCGCAGGATAATGGCCAGATCTGTCGCCTCTTCATGGCTGAAACTGCCGGATATCTGGGCGGAGCCGCCCATGATTTTTTCACGGATGGATGGGGCCGAGCGGACAACGTCATCCAGGACAATGGCCAGCTGCCGGTTGACACTCTTTTCGGTGATATTGGCAAAGACCTTGCCACCGCGACCGGTGAGGTCAATGCTGACATAGGGCTCATTGAACTGGCCGCCGATGCGCACCTGGGCATTTTTGACCATGTCGCCGGTCATAAGAGTCTGGTTTTCCAGCAGAAGGGGCCGGATGATTTCCTGGCCGGTCTGCTTGTCTTTATCTTTTTCGAAATAGATCTCCGTGTCCGGTGGCAGGCGATTCTGCAGGGCCCGGTTCAGTTTTTTCCGATCGTCACCTGCGGCCCATTGGCCATTGCTTTTGGCCTGCTCAATCAACTCCGGCAGGTTGATGCCGGCCGTGTCCGCCACCAGCTTGAATTCAAGCTGGGCGGTTTCGCCCAGCAGCTTCATGGCCCGCTTCGGGTCTTTGACCCCGGGGAGTTGTACGACAATCTCGTCGCTGCCCTGACGGATGATCGTCGGTTCGGCAACACCAAACTGATCAATCCTGTTTCTGATAATCTCCAGAGATTGATTGACGGCGTTGGTGTTGATGAAGTCGATCTCTGAGTCTTTCAGCTTCAGAGTGATGCGCGGGAATGAACCCTCTTTGGCCTCTATCTGCGCATTGATATTGGGGAAATCATTCTTGATCAGGGTTTTGACTGTTTCCACGGCACCGGTGTTGGGCAGGGTAAAGATAATGGTTCCAGGCGTACCCTCGCTCCGTACTGCGGTGATGGATTTTTCCTTGAGACTGTCCTTCAGATCCGCTGCGGCCAGTTCCAGGGAGTTTTCCGCGGCCTTTTTCAGGTCAACCTTGAGCACCAGATGCATTCCGCCCTGCAGGTCCAGACCGAGGCGCAATCCTTCCGGCGCCATATATTTCTTCCACCAGTCTGGCGTTGCCGAATAAAAAGAGGGAACGATGGTGATGACGGAAAGGATAACGAGAAACAGCAGTGCGCCGATCTTGAGCTTGAGTGATGTATTCATTGATGTCCCTGAAATTTCTTCTATAGAAATGATAGATGATGAATGGAAACTGAAAACTATAGGTTAAATGTAGGTCTTCGTGCGGCGATTATACAGCACTGCATGAATCTTGCAAGTTTTGCTCATAGTTTGGCCTCGTTTTATGTTTTTCTGTTGATTGCCGTGGCAAGGCAGGCAGCGCCAAAGCCATTGTCGATGTTGACCACGCCCAGTCCTGGCGCGCAACTGTTGAGCATGCCAAGCAGGGCGGCAAGTCCCCCCAAACTTGTGCCGTAGCCAATTGAAGTGGGAACCGCAACGACCGGGCAGGCCGTAAGACCGCTGACGACACTGGGCAGAGCCCCTTCCATCCCGGCCACTACGATAATGACGGTGGCTGTATGCAGCAGGCTCTGATGACTCAGGAGGCGATGCAGGCCGGCGACTCCGATGTCATAGAGGGTCTGCACTGAATGGCCCAGGGTCTCTGCTGTGACCCTGGCCTCTTCTGCTACCGGGATGTCGGAGGTTCCGGCACAGATAATGAGAATGAGACCGCGGCATCTTTGGGGGTCCGGCTCTTTTTTATTTCCGGTCAGCATCCTGGCTTGAGGATAATAGTGAACTTCCGGCAGAGATTTTTGGACAACAGCTGCCTTGACCGCATCCACCCGAGTCGCCATGAGCAGGGATGATCGTTTGAGGAGGGTGGAGGCAATGGTGATGATTTGTTCCGGGGTCTTGGATGCCCCGTAAATGACCTCAGGGATCCCGGTGCGCAGGCAGCGATGGTGGTCCAGGCAGGCATCCTCTATAGTCTCTGACGGGAGATGCTTCAGTTGCCTGATGGCATCATCGACGCTGCATTGCCCAGCCTGTACCAGTTGGAGAAGTTGGGTCAGTTGATCTGGATTCATGGCGATTTATCGCTTATAAGGGGAAGATAGGAACGGTTTCAGGATGTTTTTTTATTCCTCTTGGTGGTAATGGGCAGGAAAAGGATGATAGCGTCTTGCACGAATGATTCCATTTTTGTAAAAGGATGTTTATCATGAGAATAAAATAAGGTAAAGGCTTTGTCGTAGTTTGTTGAGGAGAAAAAATTTTTCTAAAGAAAATTGTTCTATCAGGAGTGACCAATGAGTGAAGAGATCCTGCCCGCCTATATTCAATATCTGCAGCAGAGCAGCAGCTATCCCCATACCGTGGAGGGTGTTCAGCTTCTCCAGACCCATATCTCCTTTGTCCTGCTTGCCGGGGATTTTGTGTATAAATGGAAGAAGCCGGTGAACTTTGGCTTCCTGGATTTTTCTACCTTGGCGAAGAGGAAATATTACTGTGAACAGGAACTGGTTCTTAATCGTCGTCTCTGCCCTGATCTGTATCTGGATGTGGTCACGGTCAACCGTGAGGGCAGTCAGTATAGTCTGAACGGCAGCGGCGAGGTGGTGGAATATGGGGTAAAGATGGCCCGTATGCCGGAAGATCGGATGATGGCCCAGGTGATTGCCGCCGGTCAGTTGGATCGCGGGCAGATTGACCGGATCATTGCTGTGCTCGT
>JANMTN010000341.1:0-6386 GCA_031390685.1 Desulfobulbaceae bacterium | reverse complement strand
AGAGGTCAAGACAAGCAAGCAGGTATTCATTCATCGGAGATGAAGTGGAGGCTGTTTACAAAGGATAAAGATTTTGCTCTCAAAACAGCTAAAGCACACATAGAATAAAAAATGAAAATGATCCCATAATCACCGGTTATGCACGGACCCCGCAAAAACGCGGGTCCGGTGAGCCGAGCGTTGAGCCTGTAGGAAACGCAAATTATTGGATTTTTTCCTGTAAGTTCAAGCACAGTAGCAGTATAATTACTGCAATATCAAGCAAGTAAAGCGGTTAACCATCCACTTCAGAGAGATATTGCGGCATGGCTCGTTACAAACCTTACTCCTACGCTCAGGGCAAATTCCTTCCCATTCACTTTGCCAAGCAAATTCTCCCCGGTACCTTCGAATATTCCCTGAACCATCTCATTGATCATGAGCTGGATCTCTCCCGCTTTGATGAACGTTTCAAAAATGATGTCACCGGAGCCACCGCCTACGATCTCAGAACCCTTCTCAAGATCGCACTCTACGCCTACTCCCGAGGCATCGTCTCCAGCCGGAAGATCGAACGGGCCTGCCAGAAAAACATAATTTTCATAGCCCTGTCCGCTGATACCCTGGCCTCATTTTACCACCATTGCCGAATTCATTTCCTTCATGGACAAAAAGATCATCCATCTTTTCCTGGATGTACTGCTGGTTTGCGATGACCTGGGCCTGATCGGCAGAGAGATGTTTGCCATCGACGGCTGCAAAATACCTTCCAATGCCAGTAAGGAATGGAGCGGCACCAAAGCAGATTTCGAGAGTAAGACAGTCAAGTCGGAGAAAGCCATAGAACATCATCGCCACCCATCGGGAACAGGATTGCAAGCAGACCGACAATGATGGCAATACCAGAGAAGAACAATATGTGAAGACCCTGCGCCAGCGGGCCAGAAAGATCAGGGAATGGCCGCAGAATAACCATGATAAGCCGGGGAAACCCGCAAAACGAAGAAGAGCAACATCACCGACAACGAATCGGCCAAGATGAAGACCTCCCAAGGAGTGATTCAGGACTACGAAGGCGTGACCCCGGTGGACGGCAAAGACCAGGCTGAAGCGTTTGGCGAGGCCCAGGAACATGATCTCCTGAAACCGATGGTAGATGGAGCCCGAGAAAACTTCCAGTCCATCGGCAGGGATGAGGATGTCTTTACAACAACAAAACTCTCCGCCGACAGTGGTTTCCACACGGAAGCCAACATGAAGATGCTCTTTGGTGAAGGGATTGATGTCTATATTGCCGACAACCTTCCGTAAGCGCGACCCGCGTTTTGTTGGTGCCGACCGTTATAGGGAACGCCACCGGCAGTAAAACCAAGGTGAATATCCAATGGAACTTGTTCTGCATCGTTCCAACCTGAAAAAAGTGGCAAGATACGGGCCGAGCTTTACCTGATCACCTCGAAAAAAGTAAAATTCATTGACAATACAATCGATTTGCACAGAGAATAGAGTATCGAACAATAGAAATAAGACGGCCGGGAAATAAAAACGGATAAAAATAACCAACCACAATGAAAACGGTGAAAATTTTTACTTACCTTTTCATTTGGATCATTATTGTAAATCGGGTTTTTCTACAGACTCGTTGCTCGTCAGAAGGATGGCAGCACCGTTAGCTATACTTGTCGATCTTGGTTGTTGCTGACGCTGGCAGTCACTGTGATCCCATCTGTGATTAGACCTTACCAGGAGGAACACCATGCAAGTCATTCAAAAGATTACCCCATGTTTGTGGTTTGATGATCAAGCCGAAGAGGCAGTTGATTTTTATACCGCTATCTTCAAAAAATCAAGGATCGCAAATATCGCTCGATACGGAGAAGCTGGACATGATGTTCACGGAAAATGGGCGGGAACGGTAATGACCGTAGCATTTGAACTGGATGGGCAGACGTTTACCGCACTCAATGGCGGCCCGATCTTTAAATTCAACGAGGCCATCTCATTCCAAGTCAACTGCGATACCCAGGAAGAAGTGGACTATTACTGGGAGAAGCTGTCTGAGGGCGGGGATGAAAAGGCACAGCAATGTGGCTGGCTCAAGGATAAATACGGCGTTTCATGGCAAGTTGTTCCCCGTGTTTTGCCTGAGATGATCACTGACCCCGATACTGAAAAATCCCAAAGAGTCTTCACGGCAATGCTGCAAATGAAAAAAATCGACATTGATAAGCTAAAGCGGGCGTATGCTGGATAGCATTTGACGTCAGAAACCCGGCAGTGTTGTCGCATAAGTCGACCAACAAAGTGCTATAGACTCTTAGATATCAGAGGAAAAGAAATGACGGAAAGAAATGTTCGGAAGTATCACGGTACGATAGGCGTAATTCTCTCACTATTCATACTCGTGCAAGTTGGAAGCGGAACCCTCATCGCATTTAATGAAGTTCTTGGGCGAGGACACCACGTCCATGCCGAACCTTCACAGCATGATGCCAATTACAAGGTTGATGACCATAATGAGCAGAACGATGAAGACGGCCTAAATCAGATCGTCCATCATTATGGCGGAAGACTAGTTCAGGCACTCAGGGTGCTCTTGGGCTTAGGGGTACTATTTATGGTTATCAGCGGAACAGTAATTTATGTGTTGGTTCACAACAGAAAGAAACAAATATCTGACCAGGCATTGTAGCTGACCTGTCATGCCTGCAAAAGCGGCTATCATTCGCAGGAAAAGTGCAGGGGCAAATGACGAGGCGCCGCGCAAGGGCATCAGGCAGCTAAATGCTACATTAGACTTCTGTGGCTATAATGAGAGCAGGATCATCACTGGTAAAACATGCTGAGACAGTAAATCGAAGTTCAGATGAAGATTACTTTAATAAGGGCAAAGAGGAAATTATGCGAAACTTGGTACGAAAAGTCAGAGAGATAACTATGATTGGTCATGCAATGCAGTTTGTATCAGCAGCCCTGGTGATAACGTTGGCAGTCATGACTACAGCAGCCTATGCAGCCGATGCCTTCGCCCCTGCCGGCGCGAAGGCCACGCTCAGCGTCGATTACGTCTACGAGTCGGCCGGCAAGAAGCGCAGCGAGGGCATGTACGACCCGTACGAGTGGCGCGTCAAGCGCAGCGCGAACCTGGTGGCCGAACTTGCTGCACAACCCGTCACGGCCATGCCCACAGTGCAGGCCATTGACGCATCGCAGATGGCCGAGCGAGGGTATGAGCAATAAGGCCCAGTCAGTGGCCACGCAGATGGCGCCGATGATGGTCGATGCCGAGAAGATCATGGCCAAGTGCGGCGACGACGAAGCGTGCATTACCCGCGAGGCGCAGAAGATGGGTGCGGCGATGCAGGGCACGCCGGAGATGGCGGCGGCGATGGGCGCAAAGAAGGACATACAGGAGCTGGCCAAGCCTGGCGCACCGCGCTACCAGGCGTGGCGTCCGACGGCACAAACGGGCAGCTACCTTATCGACGAGACTGTGCATATCTCCGTGACCGACCCGATCTGCACCAGCCTGCCGCGCCATCGCTGCACCCGTGACGAAGTGCGCAAAGGCTCGGGCGAAATCCCGCTGCCGCCGGATGCGAAGAAGAACCCGGGTGCCGCCGCCGGCATCTCGGCTGTCGAGGTAGACACGGTCAAAAACACGCTCACGGTGGGGTTGCCGGTGCCGCTGTTCTTGCTGCCCTACACCGAGACCATTACGACCGATGAGCCCGAGGGTACCCACGACACGCCCACGCCCAAGGGACCGCAGCAGAAGCTGCATCAGTTTCGGGTCAACGCCGCAGGCGGCATGACGCACGACAAGTTGTTCACTGTGGCGCTCAAGGGCGGGTGGCACAGCCAGTCCGGTGAACAGGTGGTGGCGTTGAAGGGCGAATTCGGCGATGCCGGGAAGCTCACCGTGCGCTGGCGCTTCAACGTGCAGTGACGGTCGTGCACTGTGCTAAGAAACACAACATCAAAGGGGCCAGAATGAATGGAACCACCGTCACGAAGATGTAAATATTCAGTGTGGGAATGCTCGCGAAACGACATTGCGTCAAATCTTTCTGTTTTTGTGGCGGTTGGTGCTGTCTGGCTCGCCGGCCCTAGTTGGCCGATATTGTCGTTGCACCGGGGCTCGTATGGTTCTTAATGCGCTCTGCAATTCGCGTTATCGCTTCAGCCAAGGCAGCACTTAATACAGCAACCTAATAATTTGCACAATATGGACGGGCAAATGCGGCGCTTCGCTTTGCTTTTGCCCGCCGACTAGTTCAAGCGTTCGTTCAACCACCACAAAGGGACATGAAAAAATGGAAGCGCGAAAAATAAAATGCTACTGTTAACGCGGGGGCAACGTACAACGGAGGAATACGATGCGCATAGCCAATCCAAGCTTTCTTCATGTGTGACCAGATGCCCAATCCCGCGCTCAAGAGGGACTGCGTAAAAGCGCGCAGTCCCATAGCCCCATGTTAGAAGTCATCAGATATCAGTTTTCTATTCTACCTAATAAATCGATGGCAAATAATACGGAAGCGTTACATCTCAAGGTGAGCATTAGGCATTTTATAAAGGTTCTTGAAATCAAGATCTGAAGTTTTGAGGAAATAATTTTTTTGTGCGGTCTCTGTTAACAAAACTATAAAAATGGCTGTACTGGGTAATAACGGTAAAAAATCGCCTGACCAGCTTTGGGTTTATTTCCCAGGTCTTTTTTAACATTCTGAAAAAAAGAGCTCGAACCTGTCGGTTCTCATTAACAATAAAATGTTTGAAAATCCTGATACCAAACAGCATCTGCTTTGGATCAGCTTTCTTGTTCACATAAATTTCATTGAAATATTCAACGTTTTTCAACCATTGAAGTAGCCTGTCTTCAAAAAGATCCGGTTGATAAATTTTTTGGAAAAGCCCCCAGTATAAGAAGCTGAGTCTCTCAGGACTCATCTGCTTGGGAATGATATTGGTATTTAATTGCCACTCCCCTGAGAAAGTGTTTTCAGTAAGTCGTTTTTCTTTTTTTAGTCTTTCATAGAGAGTTGTATGTCGAGGTGCGTTTAACAGACTAATGCCGGCAATCGGGCTGTCCGTTGCAATCAGGAATTGCTCCAATTCCTCAAAAACACCTTCGTCATCGTGATCAAAACCGACAATGAGACCAATAAAGGGGACGATACCAAAGCGGGATATTTTTCTGATTCTTTCAAAAATGTCTTTTTCGATATTCTGGCCTTTGTGCACTTCATCAAGGCTCTCCTTTCTCACTGTTTCCACACCCAGAAACAGGACGGAGAATCGCGCATCCGCGAACATTTTCAGTAATTCTTCCTCATCAGCAACCTGGACGGTGATCTGTGTTGAAAATGACAAGGGCCTGGATTGTTTAACGTTCCATGCGATTACGCTTGTGAGCAGTTCTTTGGTGAATCCTTTATTGCCAAGGAAATTATCATCGGAAAAGAAAACTGTTCTGGCGCCAATGTCCAGAGCGTTCTGCAATTCCTGCATGATTTGGTCAATGGATTTTGTCCGGTATCTTCTGCCCACATACTGGATAACATCGCAGAAATCACACTGATTCGGGCATCCTCTGCTGGTCTGAATACTGATATTAACATAGTCCCCTGCACGAATTAAAGACCAGTCAGGAGCAGGACTGTCTTTCATGTCAACAGAGTGTTCCTGTTTATAAATTTTTTCAGTTTTACCTTCTGTCCATTGCTTCAGGAAAAGCGGCCAGGTGTATTCAGCTTCTCCAATAAAATGATAATCTGTCAGTCCATCGCATCTGTCATATTCAATGGAGGCGTATGTCCCCCCCAGGGCTACCTGCTTCCCTCTTTTTCTGAATTCATCACAGAGTTCATGGATTCTTTTTGAATGAAGAGTGCCCCCGGTTATGACCACCAGATCGCAAGTAAATTCAAAATCGATGGCAGTTACATTTTCATCCGCAAGGGCATATTGGATGTTTACCCCTGTTGGTGTTAATGCCATCAAGGTAGCCAGGGCTGAATTCGGCATCAATGTTTTAGCCCCCAGAATATCTGCTGTTCCTTGCATGGACCAGAAATTGTCCGGATGTCTGGGAGCGATCAGATAGATTTTTTTGAAATCTTTTTTTGATCCATAATGTTTAAACTTTGCACGATTCATTGCAGGGTCCTGTTATTGTGTCCATAGAGTTTGGAAATTGTTAATCCTGTTTGCATGAAATGGGCGCTAAAAATTGAATTACTTGTTGTGTCTGGCAACAATGACCACAAAACCTGCCTGTTCATCCAGTCCAATCTTGGCCTGTTCAAATTCAACCAGTTTTTCCGGCGTCTGATAGAGGGTTGAGGCACTTTTGCAGATATGAAAGCCATGCTTGGTGAGGAGTTGTTGCACCTGAGCGATGG
>JANMTN010000334.1:0-16169 GCA_031390685.1 Desulfobulbaceae bacterium | reverse complement strand
ATCGTTCCACCCTTCTCCGCCCGCCAGGCCCAGACCTTTTTGATAAATTCCTCGCGCCCCAGGTCGTGCCGGGTCTTGCCTTCTGCCGCCAACTGCCGCTCCACCACATTCTGGGTGGCAATACCGGCATGATCGGTACCCGGCACCCACACCGTATTGTCGCCCCGCATCCGGTGATAGCGAACCAGCACATCCTGCATGGTATTATTCAGGGCATGACCCACATGCAGGACCCCGGTCACATTGGGCGGGGGAATAACAATGGAGAAGGAAGGCCGGCCCTCGACCATGGTGGCCTGAAAACATTTTTCCTCGGTCCAGCGTTGAAGCCACTTTTCTTCGACGCTTGCAAACTCATATCCCTTGCTCAATATATTGTTCATACGTTTCAAGATTTAATATTTAAGATTCTGGCAAGACCACTTAGCCACTTAGCGATCCTTTATCGCACATTCCACGGCTGAGGTAAAAAAATATGTTCATAAAGACTCAGGGCATACCGGTCGGTCATCCCGGCAATAAAATCACAGACCCTTCTATGCGCTATCTTGTCGCTGGCCCAGACATTTTTTGAAGTCTTGGGTTGCCATGAGACACCGTTACGCGCCATCAGACCGTTTTCAAGAAAATAATGATACAGATCACGGATTACCCGCTGGGCCTTCTCAAATTCGTTATGGACCTTGTAAAATTGATACACATTTTCATAGAGAAAGATCCGCAGATCGGTAATCGCCTTGAGCATTTTATGACTGAGATGCAGCCTGCCGTCACCTGCAGCCAGGGTCTCGACAATCAGATCCCGTACCATGGCCCCGGTTCTTTTGGAATGACGATCTCCCACCACCGCCTTGATATCCGCCGGCAGATCGCTTTCATTTATAATTCCGGCCCGCAGGGCATCATCCATATCATGATTGACATAGGCAATGATATCTGCAACCCGCACCACCTGCCCTTCCATGGTTGCCGGAAGCTCTGAGGTATTATCCGGCAGGATGTCATTGCGGCCCTTGGAGTGCTTGACAATGCCGTTTCTGACCTCAAAGGTCAGATTCAACCCCTTGCCCCGATTCTCCAGAAAATCAACCACCCGCAGACTGTGCACATAATGGCGGAACCCGCCTGGATGAAGTTCGTTCAGGGTCGCTTCCCCGGCATGACCAAAAGGGGTATGCCCCAGATCATGGCCAAGGGCAATGGCCTCGGTCAGGGCCTCGTTAAGACAGAGGGCGGCGGCAATGGTCCGCGCAATCTGCGAAACCTCAAGAACATGGGTCAACCGGGTACGATAATGGTCACCAGCCGGCGCCAGAAAGACCTGGGTCTTATGCTTCAACCGCCGAAACGTCTTGGAATGAGTAATACGATCCCGATCCCGCTGAAATGGCATCCGGATATCGCACCCATCGTCCTCTTCCAGAGACCTGCGTCCCAGCGAGTTTTTATTTAAGGTCGCGAAAGGGGATAAAATTTCCTCTTCCCGGTCCTCCAACTGATACCGGATCGAGATTCCTACAACTGGTGAATATGCCATGACGTATCTCTTTGAACACGAGGAAACAACTCATTCCATTTCTCAATCAAGGGTATATCGAGATGGAAACGCGACCGCAGGGCGCCCCAGTGCCGCTCGCGAAGTGGACGCCCCGAAGGAAGTACTCTTGGGGTGCGCCCCGAAGGAAGTGCCCTTGGGGCATGAAGAGCGACCTTTTTTCATTCTTCTTTTTACACATCCCGCCCTGTTCCTGCAAGGGAGAAAGGGAAAAACATCTCCTCCATTACTCCCTTGAGGAGTACTTGCAACGACGAAGATGAGCAACCTAAGCCGTCGCGCAAAAGATACTGACCCAGGTAAGAGAAGTAAAACCGAGACTCCGGCCAGGGCCTGTAAAATAAAATGGTTATCCCAACAATTCAGCCAGATGCAGCACCTGCACCCGGCTTCCCGCAACCTCTACCGCCAGACGCCACTGCATGAGACAACCGGAGCAGGTGCCGGTGATCACATCAGGGGCCAGGGCCAACACCTTTGCCGCCAGGGTGTCACGAATCACCGCGGCGATATCGGGCGCGCCGATATGGAAAAGCCCGCCCTGCCCACAACACTCGGGACCATCAGGGAGTTCAAGCAACTCCAGATCCGGGTTGCGGCCAAGTACCCGGCGCGGCTCTTCGATGATCCTCAGCCCATGGCGGAAATGACAGGGATCATGATAATAAACACGCACCTTTTTCCCCCCGGCTGCCTGTTTTGCGAGTCCTGGCGGCAGATGCTGGTCGAGAAAACAACTAAGCTCCAGCAGACGTGCGGACATAGCCTCAGCCTTGCTCCGCCAGAGCTTATCATCTGCAAAAAGGTCCACGTATCTGCGCAGATGGGCATAACAAGAAGCGCAGGAAACCAGAATTGGCCCGGCGCCCTGTTCTAGCGCGCTGATATTTTTTCGGGCGTGTCTCCGGGCCTCCCGTCTGTCCCCTGCCGACAGGGCAGCCAGACCACAGCAGGACAACCCGTCAGGGACATGCAAGGCGTACCCAAGACCGGCGGCAAGAGAATGACAAGATGTGGCTATCTCAGGGAAAAGAAAGTGGGCAGCACATCCCGGGAAATATGTCAGCGCCTCTTTCGGCCAGAGGTCATTAGGGGATACGTTTTTCTGAACCGGCAAAACCGGCATTGCCCCCACGTCCTGCTGAAACAGGGCCAAACGCAACCTAAGCCCGCTCTCTTCCGGCAGATATCTTGACAAAAACTCGGCCCCAACCCGTCCCAGCACCCGCAAAACAGAAAGAGTCTCAGGATGGGCAAGCGCCTTGCGGGCCAGATACTTCTCGGAACCATGGGCGCCATAAATGGCAGGAAAAGCGGCGCGGGCATCCACCACTTCCCGGCACACATCTATGCCACGCGGACAGACCGTAGAACAGGCCCCGCAAAGCAGGCACCTGGAAAAAATATCCTCAAACACAGTGCTTTTACCACGCCGCTCAAGGATCTGGGTCAGATGGATCTTGCCCCGGGCGGTATGGGCCTCTTGACCAGTAACCCGATAGACCGGACAGACCACGGAACAGGCCCCGCATTTCGCGCAGGCATTCACGAATTCAGACCAAAAGCTCTCGTAAAAAAATCATCGAAAAGATGGCTAAGCGAAAAGGCCCAAAGACGAGGCGCGCCGCATCCTGAGGAATGAGGCGTACTGTTGGGTACGCCGCAGTGACGAAGGGTGCGACGCAACGAAGTATTTGGGCCTTTTCGCAACGCCATCATTTTTCCCACAACAGATAGGCCTTGATAAAAGGATCGAGGTTGCCATCAAGCACCGCGTCCACATTACCAACCTCCATATCAGTCCGATGATCCTTGATCAAACGGTAGGGTTGCAGGACATACGAGCGGATCTGACTACCCCAGGAGATCCCTTTTTTATCGCCGTGCAGGTCCTCATTGGCCTCGGCCTGTTTTTCCCGGCCCAGTTCATAGAGACGGGAAGTCAGCATTTTCATGGCCGTATCCTTGTTCCGATGCTGGGATCGCTCATTCTGACACTGCACCACAATGCCAGTGGGCAGATGGGTAATCCGAATGGCCGAATCGGTTTTATTGATATGCTGCCCACCGGAGCCGCTGGCCCGATAGGTGTCAATACGCAGGTCTTTATCGATGATGTCCACCTCAATGGTATCATCAAGCTCAGGCATGACCATGACCGAAGAAAACGAGGTGTGACGCCGACCACTGGCATCAAAGGGTGAGATGCGCACCAGGCGATGAATCCCCACCTCTGAGCGCAGATACCCATAGGCATTATGTCCTGTAATCATGATGGTCACACTCTTGACCCCGGCCTCATCACCGGGCTGATAATCGAGGATATCCGCCTTAAAGCCTTTTATTTCAGCCCAGCGCAGATACATGCGCAGAAGGATACTCACCCAGTCCTGGGCCTCTGTGCCGCCGGCGCCGGCATGGATATCCATGATCGCGTTATTGGCATCATGTTCTCCACTGAGCATACACTCGACCTCAGCAAGAGCAATACGCTCCTGCAACGGATCAAGGCTGGCGGCCACCTCATGCTCCATAGCGGAGTCATCCTCTTCCGTGGCCAGTTCCAGAAGCATCTCCAGCTCGTCCAACTCTTCCCATTTGCCTTCCCAGACCTTGACAATTTCCTGAAGCTGACCATGCTCTTTATGCACCTTTCTGGCAATATCGGCATCGTTCCAGAAATTCGGGGCCAGGGTCTGCTGTTCCAGCCGTTCCAGTTCATCTTTTTTATGATCTAAGTCAAAGATGCTCCTTCAAGGCCAGCATTCGCCCTTTGAGTTCCTGCAGCCTTTGCCTGGATATTGCCGCGCCTGTTTCTGTTGACATACCAACTCCCTGTAATAAGTATTTAAAAAGTTTAATTATTTCTCGTATCAAGACGCTATTTCAGAAAAATTGTCTCGCCCTGGAATTGCGAAGGACAATCCCGATCAAGAAGACCATGACCACCCCCAGACATAAAGGCGCAAACAGATAGCCCCAGCACACAAACCAGGTCTCTTCATCCATAAGAACAACCTCGGCACTCTCCGCCCAGGGTTCAAACAGCGGAGATACCATCCGCATCCGGCCCAGAGGATCAACAAATCCAGAGAAGCCGGTATTTGCCGCCCGCACCAGACTGCGCCGGGTTTCAACCGCCCGCACCACCGTCATGGCCAGGCTGTGATACGGGGCGCTGGATCTGCCATACCAGGCATCATTGGTCAGATTCACCAGAATATTGGCTTTGACTCCCACCCATTTGCGGGCAATATCTGGAAAAATGGATTCGAAACAGATCAATACCCCAATCCTGGCATTCTGACAAGCCAAGGGCCGCTGAATCACACCTGGGCTGAAGTCTCCCACCGCTTCCACCAACGGGGCCAGAAACGGCAGAAAATTTTTCAAGGGCACATATTCACCAAACGGCACCAGATGGCTTTTGGAGTACTTGTCCATGATCTGGCCACTGGCATCAAAGAGAAGAGCGCTGTTATAGTAGCGTCTCAGCTCCTGGCCGTCGCCGCTACCGCTACCGCTATCCCGTTCAACCCAAGGGGCACCTGTGAGCAGAGATATTTGTCCCTGAACTGCCAGATCGCGCACGGATTGCAGTAAAGGGTGGGCAACAGGATAAAACGGCAGGGCTGTTTCAGGCCAGACGACAAGCAAGGGATGGCTCCGCTCAATTAGTCCCCGACTCTGACCAATATAGTTCGTCAAGGTCTCCTGCTGCAATTGAGGAGACCATTTCAGGTCTTGAGCGATATTGCCTTGGACCACGCCGATACGCATGGTTTCACTGACCAGCATCTGTCGCCCGATCTGCTGCCAGCGCAGGGACGAATACAATGCGACACCGCAGCACAGCAGAAGAACAGGGACAAACCAGGCAAGCTGCCCTCTCTTGCGAGTACCCGACAGAAACAACATGGCCACCAGGGTATTGATCAAAACCAGGCAATAGCTCAGGCCATAATGACCCCACAGATCAGCCGACTGGATCAGCCAGGGCACATTGGCCAGCGCATAGCCGGGATCCATCCACGGAAAACCAGTAAACAGAAAAGAGCGGCACCAATCGAGCGCGACCCAAAGACAGGGAATGACCCACAGGGCAATCTGCCAAGGAATCCTGACGAAAAACAAGCGGGCAATCAGCGCAAAAAAACCCATATACAGACTCATATACAGGGCAAGGAGAACGAGAGCCGGAACAGACAAGAAAGGTGGCAGGCCACCATAACGGCCCAGAACAATGACAAGCCAATAAAGCAGCACAAGAAAATGCAGCAGACCGGTCAACACCCCGTAAATACCCGCCTGCCGCGCCGTTTTCGTTTTAATAACAACCAATAAAAGAGGAACAAGGGCGATAAAAAGCAGAGGCCAGATCCCGCCGCCACCAGGAAAGGCCAGCCAGAGCAGGCCCGCGGTCAGCAACACCGCCAATATGTTAACCCCAAAAGCGGTACCTGCTATAATCACTCCACCGGAATCATGCCTCTGCATCGGTCAACCGGGTAATACGCACCACCTTGATATGCCGCCTGCTCGCCGTCTGCACCAGAAAACGCAGCCCTCCCACATCCACCTGATCTCCGGGCACAGCCAACCGGCCTAGGACATGCACCACCAACCCTCCCACGGATTCATAAGGGCCCTCCGGCATCTCCATGCCAAACCGTTCTTCAACCTCTTCTATATCCACTCTGGCCTGCACCAGAATAGTTTCCTGACCGAGCTCCTGAATCTCATTGCGATCATCGACATCATATTCATCATCAATCTCACCGACGATTTCTTCCAAAACATCCTCAAGGGTGACAAGACCGCGAACGGAACCAAACTCATCGCTGACCAGGGCCATGTGGATTTTACGTTTTTGGAACTCCACCAGCAGATCGACAATCAGTTTTTTTTCATCAATAAAATAGGGCGGGTTCAAAAGCTCTGAAAGTCGGATATCCTTTGAGGCTGGAGAAAAGATCTTTAACAGATTCTTGACATGGAGGATGCCAACAACTCGGTCCAAAGTATCCCTGTACACCGGAACCCTGGTAAATCCCTTTTCGATGAAGAGTTCCACCAGATCAGCAAGAGAAGTGGACTCTTCCGCCGCCTCGATCTCGACCGCCGGTGTCATGATCTCGCCGGCCATGGTATCACGAAAATCGAAGATGGAGTTGATCATTTTTTCTTCCAGACTGGTAATCAACCCCTGTTCTTCTCCGTCCTCCAGCAGTTCCTGAATCTCCTGCTCCAAGGACTCGGTGGTATCCGGGGTTCGCCCAGGCAACAGTTCGGCCAGCCGTTTAAAGACACCTTTATATTCTGTAGATTCAGGCGGTTCAGATGATTTTTCCTTCTTCATGTTTTTTCTAACGTCATTCTCCAGTTAATAGTTCTTTTGCCCTTTTCTCAAAACCACCTGCATATTTCAATGAGATATCAAAGAGAAACCATTTTGTCATCAACTCTTATTGTCACCACAACCTTCAATGGCGGTAAAAGGTCGCACGGCAAAATACATTTTTCTTTTCTAATTGCTATGATATGGCTATAGTAATGTCAGTTTCTTCTTTTACAAAAATAAAAAAATATCGCCTGAACAGTTATCTGTCATTTTCCCTAACTCAATCTACGTCCATCAATAATTCTAAATGGGCATCAATTAAGACATTAAGACAATATGCGTAACAGTTTGCAAGGAAAAGTTCTCATAGCCAATCGGGGTGAGATCGCAATCCGCATCATGAATGGCTGTAAGGATCTGGGTTTGGAATACGCTGTGGTTTACACTGACACCGACAAGGACTCTGAGCACGTCCGGCGCAACAAGACCTGCGGCGCCGATCAGAACGCATGGCGGATTACAAGCTACACCGAACCCAATGATATCTTTGCGGTTGCCGACCACACCAATTGCACTGCCATCCACCCAGGATACGGCTTTTTCTCTGAAGATTATCGTTTTGCCAGGCGGGCAACGCTCCGGGAGCGGTCTCTCACCTTTATCGGGCCAAGCTGGGAGGTCATCAAAAGCCTTGGTGACAAAATCAATACCAAACGGGTTGCCAACAAACTGGGGATTCCGACCATTCCTGGCACAGACAGCCCTATCTACAACGAGATGGAAGCAGAAGAGATTGCCCAAAGACTCATGGACGATCAACTGGCCCAGGACATCAAAAGCCCTTCGATTCTGGTCAAGGCAGCGGCTGGCGGCGGCGGCATGGGCATTGAAGAGGTCACTGAAATCGAGCAGTTCCGACGCATCTACCGTCAGGTCCAGAACTACGCCAAACGCCAGTTCGGCGACGGTGGCGTGCTTATTGAACAATGCCTGCGTGACTATAACCATCTCGAGGTGCAACTGGTCTGCTCCCGCCATGGCGAGCGAATCCACTTCGGTTCCAGAAATTGCACCATCCAGTCAACAGGCCGTCAGAAACGGGTGGAAGCAGCGCCAGGGTTTCATCGTTCCTGCTTCACTTACGATTTCGACGAACAGAAGGTACTGGAACAGATCGTTGATTATTCACTGAAACTGGCCGCCCATGTGCGTTATGACAACGTTGGCACCTGGGAATGGATTGTCAGCAGATCCGGCCAACCCTATCTGCTGGAGGTCAACACCAGGATCCAGGTGGAAAATGATGTCTCCGCCCGCATCAGCTATCTTGACAATCAGCATCCCAACCTGATTCGCGAACAAATCAGACTGGGGTTGGGTGAAAAGATTGGCTACAAACAGAAATCCATTGAATTTAAAGGGGCATCCATTGAACTGCGCATTGTGGCCGAAGACACCCGACGCGGCTTTGCGCCCTGGATTGGCACTATCACCGACTTCCATTTTCCCCAATACGAATGGTCAACCGTCTATTCCCATGTCCCTTCTGACCGGGAATACCGGATCCCCAGCGAATATGACCCCAACCTGGCCCTGGCCCTGGTATGGGGAGATTCCATGGATGAAACCAAACTCCGGGCCGGACGGTTTATTGATGAAGTTGTCATTCGCGGCCAGGACTCGCATGGAGGCCCCATTGTCACCAACCTGGAATATTTAAAAAACAACCTGGACCGCCTGCTGACATTCTAAGCCGTCGTTCAGGTAAGCAAAAACTCCGGAAATAACCGTAACATTGAAATGCCGTGGCCGGCATAAAGAGCCGTAACGAGATGGTCGGAAATATAAGAGTTCTTTCGCAACAGCTCCTAATGAGATATCTGCCATACGCCACTCAAATAAACAGCCGAAAAAATTGGCTGTTTATTTGAAGCGGCATAAGGTGCCGTTATGAAATAAGCAAAAAAACACTGCTTATTTCATAACGGCACCTAATCACCTGCAACCTCGAACAGCACTCTCTTTATGAACGCATTACTTAAACAGCTCCATAAAATCGAAGAACGCATCAACTACCTGATTCAGCTCAAGGACTACTCCAACTGGGGCAACCTGGACGGATTTAAAGAAACTTGCGACAGGCTGAAGCAGACGGTTTATGATCATAGCGAAGATCAATTTACCCGCGAGATCCACAACCTGCACGAGTCCATCTGCTTTCTCGAACAACGGGCCGAAGAGCAGCTTACCCCTATGGAACGGGTACGAATCGTCCGCAGCATCCAGCGCTTCAGTCTCAAAGACATCCTGGAAAATGTCTATGAGGATTATACCGAGCTGGGCGGTGAGGGTGATGCCAATATTGATCCGGCCATGGTCTGCGCCAAGGCCACCATCGTCAGACGCATCAAGAATAAGCCCTACACGGCCTCGGTCATGGTCATTGGTCAGGAAACAGGCCATGGTGAAGAATTCCGGAATGGTGGCTCCTGCAAACCCGAAGGCAACGAAAAGGCCCTTCGCTATATGAAGGTCGCTGAGACCGAAGGCATCCCTATCCACTTCTACGTTTTCACTCCCGGTTCCTTTCCAGTGGAAGAGTACCCGGGAGCCGCGCAGCAGATCGCCCGTAATATCTATGCCATGGCCAAACTGCGGGTTCCCATGATTTCCATGATCTCCGAGGGTGGTTCAGGAGGAGCCGAGGCCATCGGGCTTTCTGATTATCGGATGATGTGTTCCCACGGCTATTATTCAGTCATCTCACCAGAAGGTGCCGCAGCCATTGAAGGAAAGGTAAGAGAGGGCAGCAAGGTACCCAAAGAACTCATTGAGGTCTGCGCCGAGCGGCTCAAGTTGACGGCAACAGACAATCTTGCCTTTGGCACCATCGATCATATCATTCAGGAGCCGCCCCTTGGTGCCAGAAGAGATGATTTTGCCTTTTTTGCCCAGCTTCGCGCCGAGGTTATGCGAGCCACCGACAAGGTCGTCCTTGGCACCAAAAGCTTCAGGGCCTTCCGCTCCTATGAAATCAAACGAAAAAAGGCGGAAACCGAGACTCAGGAACTCCAGGTTGACGTTTCCTGGGACCTCAGCCAAGATGAGATCGCACGGTTGCTGGCCGGACGTTCCAAAAAATATCGGGAAATGGCCACCCAGGGTTTTAGCGGTCTGCCCACTCCTACGGGGAAATTTTTCCGACAGCTTCAGGATGGGGCTGAAGAGGTCTATTATACCCTGCGGTATGATATCCTGAAAAATCACCAGAAACAGGTACAAAAGGTCTTCAAAGATGTCTCTGGAGAAGGGACTGTAATCCTCAAACGGGTCACCTCCCCCATAACCAGCGCCATTGATTTTTTTTCCCAGCAAAAAGACAAAAAATTCATCCGCCCTCAGCTTGCTCACTCAGACATAACCCAGGCTCCAGGCAATATTCAGGATCCACTGGAGCTGACAGACACCTATACCAGTCCGCTGGCCAATGTAGATCGCACCATTACCTGTCCCAATAGCGAAAAACATGGGTGCAAGGATTTGTGGGTGCCAGACCTTTTTGGTGAATTTGCAGGGGTCTGCGAGACCTGCGGCCACCACTTCCCCCTGGAGCATAAATGGTATTTGAAAAACATCTTTGATCCTGACTCTATCCGGATCTTCAACACTGCAATTACTGCCGGCAATCCTCTGGAATACCCCGGTTTTGATGATCGGCTACAATCATCAAAGAAGAAGACCGGACGTAACGCCGGCAACATGACCTTTCATGCCCGGATTATGGATATTCAGGTTGTAGTAAGTATGCTCTACTCCGATTTCAGAAACGGAACGGTAGGCTCAGCAGAAGGGGAAAAATTCATTCAGGCCTGCGCCGTGGCCAAGCGCAAAAAACGACCACTGATCTCCTATGTCCACACTACGGGCGGCATTCGTATCCAGGAGGGAACACTGGGGGTCACCCAGATGCCCAAATGCACCATGGCCGTACGTGAATATATTGATGCGGGCGGACTCTACATTGTTGTCTATGACAATAATTCCTACGCCGGCCCAGTTGCCAGTTTTCTCGGGTGCTCACCCTATCAGTTTGCTATCCGCTCCAGCCGTATAGGCTTTGCCGGTCACCGAGTCATTCGCGAGACCACAGGGATTGATATTCCCCCAGATTACCATTCCGCCAGAAATGCCCTTAAACGCGGCCACATTCAGGGGATATGGGATCGTCGGGAGTTCCGGCGCAACCTGTACAAATCCCTCTTGACCATGGGCAGCCCCCACCTCTACTACCGATAAAAATGATCAAGCTGCTTTGGACGTCCACTCGGCGAGCGACACGGAGCCTATGCGAGGTGACGACTCCGGCCATGACCTGTGAAATACGCTGGTAATTTCGTAACAGCTCCTAAAAAAACCGGCAACGCACGAGACAAACACATATTCTCGTATTTTCTTGGCCCTGAGCCTTGACGGAAGCACTCCATTATGCTAAATAGGGTTTCACTTTGTTGTGTGATGGGCCGTTAGCTCAATTGGTAGAGCATTTGACTCTTAATCAACAGGTCCCCGGTTCGATCCCGGGACGGCCCACCAGCGCACAACACTCAAAAATGTCCAAAACGGTCCCAGATTTTTTGAAAATCTGGGACCGTTTTGTTTTATACATCTAACTGACAGAGAAACTGCCGATCAGTCATCAGATCCTGACCATTCAAAAAACGTTCAATGGATTCCGCAGCAACCTTGCCCTGATACACAGCTTTTGCCGCTGTCTGCGGGCCAAGCACGTTATCACCGCCGGCAAAAACCCAATCAACAGAGGTCTGCAAGGTCAAGGGATCGGTATCATAAGTGCCCCAGCCAGTCAATTTAAATTCCAGCCCCTGATCAGCCGTATGATCAACATTCTGACTGATGGCCGGAATAAGGGAATCGGCCTTGATGATAAAATTGGACCCCTCCTGGACCACAGGCCTTCTTCTGCCGGAAGAATCAGGTTCACCCAGCTCCATACGTACACACTCGACACCAACAAGCCTTCCGTTCTCGGAAAGAATCTTCACCGGCGCTGCCAGCATCTCAATGCGCACCCCCTCTTCCTCAAGATGATGTACCTCAGCCCGTGATGCCGGCATCTCATCCTTGGACCGGCGATAGAGGATAAAGACATCGGTCGAGCCAAGCCGCAGCGCGGTGCGGGCCACATCGATGGCCACATTGCCGCCACCAACCACCACCACCTTTTTACCAAGATCTATTTTCTCTCCAAGATTAATGCGGCGCAGATAATCAACACCATGCATTACCCCTTCGGTATCCTCCTCGTTTTCCAGCCCCAATTTTCGGCTGGCATGGGCCCCAACTCCAATAAAGACCGCATCGAAGCCTTCCTTCTTCAGATCAGCCAGGCTCTTGTCCTTGCCGATGGTAATTCCTTTAACAATAGTCACGCCACAACTTTTCAGGGCAGCAAATTCGGCCTGAATAATATCACGGGGCAGCCGGAAGGCAGGAATGCCAACGCTCAACATTCCACCAAATTCAGAGAGGCTCTCAAAGACCGTGCAGTCAACTCCCTTATGAGACAGATAATAGGCAACAGACATCCCGGCAGGGCCGGAACCGACAATGGCGACTTTCTTGCCAACCGGCAGGGCGCAGGGAGTTGACATATTCTTTTTATTGGCGACCATCCAGTCGACAACAAAGCGTTCGAGCATCCCGATAGCCACGGCCTGACCTTTCCCTTTACCGCGGATGCATGAACCTTCACACTGAAACTCATGGGGACAGACCCGTGAACAGACGGCGGGCATGGAAGAGGTCTCCCTTATCTTCCAATATGCCTTCTCAAACTCACCTGCACGCAGGAGAGCTATAAAACCAGGGATATCATTATGAATGGGACACCCATCCCGACACGCTGGTTTTTTACATTGAAGACATCGATTGGCTTCCAGAATTGCCGTTTTCGTGGAGTAACCGGCCACTATTTCATCAAAATTACGAATACGCTCAGATACGGACAACTCTACAGGCATCTGTCGGGCAATCGCCATACGCTCTTGTGGTTTCATCTCTCCCCTTGGCATTTTGGATATTAGATTTTGTGATAATTACATGAAAAAAATCATGAACGATATAAAAAAAAGGTCGTCCCCCGGAAGAAACGACCTTTTTTTATCACTTATCTTGTGAGGAATCAAGACATTTTAGAGACCTTCATTCGCGCAAGAGCTCGCTGTAAGGCCGCCTCAGCCCGCGTTCTATTGATTAAGTCATCATGCTGAGTCGCCTTGGCAAGGCGTTGCTCAGCGCGCTCTTTAGCCTTCATGGCCCTGTCAACATCAATCTGTCGCCCAAACTCAGCGCTTTCCACCAGGAACGTGATCTTGTTATTGGAACACTCACAGAATCCGCCACTGATCATGAGATTCTCACGTTTTTTTCCCTGCTCATAGGTCAGTAAACCAGTCCTGATGGTGGCAATAAAGGGAGCATGGTTGGCGAGAACACCAAAATCGCCACCATATCCAGGCGCATTGACGATATCGACATCTTCACTGACGACAGCGCCATTAGGGGTAACCACTTCAAGTCGTATTTGTTGAGCCATAGATTTGACCTCTTAAGCCGTTGTTCTATAATAACTGTAACAGTTTGATGCCGGGACCGGCGGTCGCTCTTCACACCCCAAGGGGTTTCCTTCGGACGTTCACCACTGGAGCAACCATGCTCTGCGTAAAAAGCCGTAACGAAAAGGTTAAAGATAATGACTATCTTTCGTTACGGCTCTTAATCAGGATAAAATCAAGCCTTCTCTCTGGCTGCTTCCTTGGCAATAGCCTCTTCGATGGGGCCAACCATATAAAAGGCATTCTCTCCCATGTGATCATACTTCCCTTCCAGAATCTCTTTAAATCCCTGGACAGTATCAGCAACTTTTACAAACTTTCCATCCATGCCGGTAAAGACCTCGGCAACGGTGAAGGGTTGTGACAGAAAACGCTGAACCTTGCGGGCCCGACCAACAAGGAGCTGATCTTCCTCAGACAACTCGTCCATACCAAGGATCGCAATAATATCCTGGAGATCCTTATACTTCTGCAAGGTGATCTGAACCCCACGGGCAACATCATAATGTTCCTGACCGACTACGTTCGGGTCAAGGATACGCGATGTGGAATCAAGAGGATCAACTGCGGGATAGATCCCCAGCTCGGCAATCTGCCGGGACAAAACAACCGTACCGTCAAGATGGGCAAAGGTGGTCGCAGGGGCTGGATCGGTCAAGTCATCAGCAGGAACATACACACACTGAACAGCGGTAATAGAACCCTTGGTGGTGGAGGTAATGCGCTCCTGCAGGGCGCCAAGGTCAGTGGCAAGTGTTGGCTGATAGCCAACTGCAGAAGGAATACGACCAAGCAGAGCAGATACCTCGGAACCAGCCTGTGTAAAACGGAAGATATTATCAACGAAGAAGAGCACGTCCTGGCCCTCTTCATCACGGAAATATTCAGCAGCGGTCAAACCGGTCAGGGCCACACGTGAACGCGCTCCTGGAGGCTCGGTCATCTGGCCATACACCAAGGCCGCTTTTGGCAGAACGCCTGAGGCCTTCATCTCCTGGTATAGATCATTTCCTTCACGGGTACGCTCACCAACACCACAGAATACGGAGATACCTCCATGATGCTGGGCAATATTATTAACCATTTCCATCATGATAACGGTCTTACCGCAACCGGCGCCACCGAACAGACCCATCTTGCCGCCCATTGGAAAGGGAACGAGAAGGTCAATAACCTTGATACCGGTTGCCAGAACCCGGACCTCGGTGTCCTGCTCGGTAAAGAGAGGGGCCTCGCGGTGAATGGACATGGTCTTGTCTGAATTAATGGGGCCCAGTCCATCAACTGGACGACCGACAACATTCATAATCCGGCCAAGGGCAGGCGGGCCTACAGGAATGGTGATTGGCTTGCCACTGTCCCTTACTTCCATGCCTCGCACCAGACCGTCAGTGGTATCCATGGCAATACAACGACAGGCATTATCACCAAGATGCTGGGCGACCTCAACTACCAGATTGTCCGTCACATCAGAGATGCCAGGATTGTTGATAAAGAGCGCGTTCATGATGAACGGAAGCTTACCGGGCTGAAATTCAACATCAACTACCGGACCAATTACTTTAATTATCTTTCCTACGTTTTGTTCACTCATAGGGATTCACCCCTCCTTAAAGTCTTAAAATTGGTAATGGTATATTATCCCTTAAGAGCTTCAGCGCCACCAACGATATCCATCAACTCACCGGTAACTGCAGCCTGACGCGCCTTGTTATAAATCAGGGTCAAGTTATTTACTATATCACGACAAGCGGATGTCGCATTCTCCATAGCGGTCATCCGGGCAGCATGCTCACTGGCACCAACCTCAAGCATGGCGTGATACAAAATAACATTCAGATACAATGGCTGCATCACATCCATGATCTCCTCAGTAGAGGGCTCATAGATATAGTCAGCACTCATCGCTTTCTTGCTCGAGCCTGGGGCATCAGCGACCGGCTGCACCGGCAGCATTTCCTGCACGGCCGGCTGCTGTACTGCCACTGACTTGAAATGACCATACAACACCTCAACCCTATCGGACCCGCCCTTTACGAAATTGTCAGCAACATCCTGGGCAATTTCACGAGCATGGAACATCTGAAAAGATGCCATAATATTGGTATAGGCCTTGCGTACCTTTCCGGTCTTTTTAAAATACTGGTTGGCCTTCTTGCCCACACAGACGATGCTGACTTTTTTTCCTTCAGCTTCATAGGCCTTCATCTTCTTCTCTGCAAGTTTATTGATATTTGCATTGAAAGAGCCACACAGGCCACGATCCGAGGTCACAATCACTAACTCCACAGTGGCAACATTTCTGACCTCCATCAAAGGAAAGGCGCCTGTATTGGCCCCCCCGGACAGGTTAGACATCGCCTCATCAAACTTGGAAGTGTAAGGCCGGAAGGCCTCCATCTTCATCTGGGCGCCGCGAAGTCTGGCAGAGGCGACCATATTCATGGCCTTTGTTATCTGCGCCGTCTTCTTAACGCCTGCAATCTTGTTCTTAATATCTTTTAAGCTCGCCATGGCAGAACTCTATCCTCTCTTGGTTGATACCATTAATTGATACCCTTGGTTGCTTTGAAGGTCGCACCGAAACTGGTCAGAGCTTTATTAAGCTTGGCTTTGATCTCGTCAGTAAAGACTTCCT
>JANMTN010000131.1:0-3447 GCA_031390685.1 Desulfobulbaceae bacterium | reverse complement strand
GCCCCGCAGACCCCGTGCCAGATGGCCAATAAACCATCTCTGGCCGTCACCGGCGGCACCTCGGCCCTCAGTCACTGGCCGGTCCAGATCCGTCTGGTTCCGCCAACCGCCCCATTCCTGCAGAATGCTGATCTGCTGGTGGCCGCCGACTGCTCCGCCGTCTCCGCCCCCAATTTTCAGGCCGACTTTCTGACTGGTAAGGTGGTGATGATGGGCTGCCCCAAATTTGACGACGCCCAGAGCTATGTCCAGCGGTTCGCCGAGATCATCGCCACCTGCAACCTCCACAGCCTGACCATCCTGATCATGGAAGTCCCCTGCTGCTCATCCATGGTCGGCATCATCAAACAGGCAATGGAACAGGCCGGAAAAACCGTGCCGGTGGAACAGATCACCCTCTCCACCCGGGGCGAGGTGATTGGCCGGAGCATGTGGTAAGCAGAAAAATACAGATTCTCCTGATTCCCATGCAGCGCATGGGAATCAGGAGAATCTCTTTATTAACACGTATTTCAGTTTAATCCTTCTCCCTGAGGGAGAAGGTGGCCGAAGGCCGGATGAGGGGGCGCAGCAGGAGCTTAAAATCAGGATTTTCCCCCTCACCCTGACCCTCTCCCTCAGGGAGAGGGAACTTTTTTTCTGACCGTAAGCCTCAGTCCCTGCTCCGCTTCAGAGATACCCACGCCAAAGGCCTGCAGCAGTTGAAAGAGGGGGCGGCCAAAGAGAAAAAGCTCACGGGCCAGGGGCATATTCAATTCCTGCACCACCCGGTTGCGAAAGGCGATATCAGTATTTACCTGTATTTCCAGCGATCGCAAGGCGTTTTCATCCTGATCAGCGAGCGATTTTTCCACCTCCCGCATATCAGGACAGGGACATAATCGCTCATACTCCTGTACCAATGACCGGCGCGGGTCTCCTGCCTCCAGGATATCCAGACGACTGAGAAGATCCTGACCGACAAGGGCCAGGGTGTCCTCAGGCTGCCAGCACTTCAACACCCCGCAGGCCACAGGCCGACTCCCGTAGATGGAGCACCCTTTGCCGGCAGGGTCATAATAACAGCAGCACCACTCCTCGCCGGTTCCCCGGATCTTCACCAAATCCTGAAGCACCGGCTCAATCCGACCAGAGAGCGGACTATAGGCCAATTCGCCGCGGCGGATGGTGATCAGATTCTCCCACGGCAGTCGGCCACGCCGCACCAGGGCCAGATCCTGGCCATGCAGGGCCGGGCCGCCCTTTTGACAGCAAATGCCGCAGCGTTTGCACTCTGTTTGTTGTTCACTCTTCATAAATGAACTGCACAAATATTTATAAATTTTTGCTATCAGCTTTGGGCCTGGATTTAAAAGAGCTATCCCGCCATTTTTCCTGATTAGAAAATCCAGCAAACATGTCGGGATAGTCCCCTCTTCCTGAGAAAGAGAGAGGGTGAGGGGAAAAAGCCTGATTTCAAACTGCTGCTGCCCCTCATCCGGCCTTCGGCCACCTTCTCCCTCAGGGAGAAGGGATTGTTTCGATATTTCTGGTGAATCTTTGCACTCATTACGAGTGCTAAAACTCAATCTTGAAACTGTACACCCCTTCTTCCACCCGGCTCTGCACCTTATACCCGGAATGGTTGAATATCGCCTGCATCCGCTTGTTATCACGCAGGACCTCGGCGGTGAATCCGCTGATACCGCTGGCCTTGGCAATAGTTATCAGGTGGCGGAAGAGAAAGCTGCCTAAGCCCTTGTTCTGCCACTCATCCCGGATCACAAAGGCGACCTCGGCCATGTTGGTGTGCTCATCCAGATAATACCGACCAACGGCAATGATATCATCACCATAGGCTTCGGGTACGGTTCCGACAATGGCCACATCCTTGCGGTGATCAACATAGACAAAATTCTGGATCTGTTTCTGGCCAAAACGCTGATTATGAGTCATGAACCGATAATAGAGGGTCTCCTTGGACAGATCATAGAGCAGATCCCGCATCAACGCTTCATCGGTGGGATGAATGGGCCGGAAGTTGATCTGAGTGCCATTGTCAAGCAGATAGCTGGTCTTCATCAGATCCAGGGAGGCGACCACAAATTTCCCCTCGACATCGGCAAATTCCCGCCGGAGATACCTGGCCTCGATGGCCTGTTTCAGGAGCTGTTCCCGATGATCAGGATGGGCAATGGAGACCAGGGCCAGGGTTCGATCCTGAACGGATTTTCCGTGCAGATACGCCACCCCGTATTCGGTGACCACATAGTGAACCGTGCCCCGGGTGATCACGACCCCGGAGCCGCTGCTCAAGGAGACGACGATACGTGATTTCCCGTCTTTGGTGGTGGCCGGCATGACAATAATGGCCCTGCCGCCAGGTGATCTTGCCGCCCCGCGATTAAAATCCACCTGGCCGCCGATCCCGGAATAGAAAATCCCCTCTTCGGAATCAGAACAGATCTGGCCGGTAAGATCAATTTCAAGGGCCATATTGATGGCAACCATCCGGTTCTGTTTACCAATCACAGTGGAATCATTGACATACTCGGTGGGCCGGAATGAAAACAGCGGATTATCATTGACATAGTCGTACAGTCTTTTGGTCCCCATGCAGAAACTGGTGACGATCTTGCCCCGATCCGTGGATTTACGGGCCCCGCTCACCGCGCCCGATTTAATCAGATCAATAATATCATCAGTGATCAGTTCCGTGTGGATCCCCAGATCATGTTTATCATACAGGGCGTGCATCACGGCCTGAGGAACCCGGCCGACACCGGGAACCCGGCCCAGTCCAAACTCAACCGTGGCGCCGCTCGGGATCAAGGCGGCCACCAGTTCAGCGATCCTGGCGCTCACCTCATGAACCGGTTGCGACTCCCGTTCCAGCAGGGGCACATCGGCTGGCACCAGGATATCTAGGTCATACACATCGATCAGGCTGTCGCCACGGGTCCAGGGCATCTGCGGATTAACCTGGGCGATCACCAGCGAGGCATTCTCAGCCGCACTCCTGACGATATCAACGGACACACCAAGACTCATCTTGCCCCGGGCATCAGGCGGGGTCACCTGGATCAGGGCCACATCAAGGGGCAACTGCCCGGAATTAAACAGGCCCGGGATATCCGACATGAGGATAGGGGTATAATCACCTCTGCCCTCCTGGATCTGCTCCCGGACATTATGACCGATGAAAAAGGAATTGACCTTGAAACAGTCGGCGTATTTCCGGTCGGTATAAGGGGCGTCGCCCTTGGTCAGAAGCTCCACGATCTCCACATCGCAAATATTTCCTGCCATTTCGGTCATAGCCTGCACCAGCACTGTAGGTTCACCGCAGCCCGTCCCCAGGAATACCCGATGGCCGGAGCGGACATTGGCCAGGGCCTTCTTCGGGGTCATGATCATATCCTTGTAGGTCTCTTTCCAGTTCACATCATATTCCATGATTTTCTCCTT
>JANMTN010000102.1:0-3655 GCA_031390685.1 Desulfobulbaceae bacterium | reverse complement strand
GGGCCAGGTTGAGCAGGATCTTTTCAGTCGTAAGCAGACTGGTCATCATGGCCAGAAAGCCGCGTTCCTGCCAGAGCAGGTGATACCCATGGAAACGGGTCAGCCACAGATCCACCTGCTCAGAGTCCTGCCACAGGGCATACAACTCCAGCCCGTTCATGCCAAACCAGGCGCTGGTGAGCGCGGTCTTCAGGATGGTGGTGTTCCCTGGAGCGCAGAGCGCCTGCATCAGTAGAAAGAGATCATGGCACTCACCAGTGGTGAACACGGACTGCTGACTGGCCATGACGGCTGGAATCCCGGCCCGGACCAGGGCGGTCTGAAAGTGGCCGGCCTGCTTATGGTTCCTGACCAGGACGGCAATGTCTCTGGGGGCCAGGGGTATTGCCGGTTCATCGGTTGCGGTCAGCATGATCGGGGCATCGGGGTGCAGAAGACGGGTGGTCTCTGAGACCACATACGACACAAATCGTTCCGTGGCCTGATCCGTACTCCATCTGCCATCATCGGCATCCTGGGCCGCGTCTAATTGGCAATAGACCATGACCGCATTCTTCCCGCTGTCGAGCAGTTGGCCATCATCCGCACTTTTGGCGGGCAGGACCGGGGTATAGGAGAGCTCTCCGGTGGCAAAGGCATCTTCCCGCAACTGGAACAGCCTGTTGATGGCCTCAACCAGCGCGGGATGAGAGCGATAGTTCTTCTCCAGTCCCAGATGAAAATCGGCCTGATCCCGGGCCTTGAAATAGGAGTAGATGTCCGCCCCCCGGAAGGTGTAGATGGCCTGTTTGGGGTCGCCAATCAGGTACAGATAGTGGGAGGATCCGGCGAAAAGGGTGAAGAAGATCGAATACTGGGCGTCGTCCGTGTCCTGAAACTCATCAATCAAGGCCGCCTGGTAGCGCTTGCTGAGAATCTGCCGCAGCGCCGGTCCCTGTTCGCTGACCAGGGCCTTTGCCAGTTGGGAGATAAGATCGTCAAATGAGAGCAGGTTCTGACGGCGGAGGGTCTGGGCCAGCCCGGTGGAAAGTTCCCGGACAAGGCCCATGCGGAAGGCCATGGCCACACCCTGCCGGGCCTGGAGAAAATCGGCAATCTCCTGATCTGCGAGCGGCCAGGCGGCGATAAATTCCTGTTTTTTCTCCTCGCCGCTTTTTTCCTTGCTGCTCCTGAACTTGTTGCCATGCAATTCTTCCCTGATCACGGCGGCGCTGAGACGTTCCAGATTGGTTGGCAGTTGCAGGCTGCACCCCATGAGAAAATCATCGACCTGCTGCCACCAGCCGGAAAAATTATTTTGCAGGTCTTGCTTGAACTTTCCCTCGTTCACAGCCTCTTGCAGCAAGGGATGCAGGGTGGCCGCGTTGTTCTGCCACCAGTCGGAGAGCCGGCTCAGGCTCTTGTCGAAAAGGGTGAGCGCCTCTGCCACTGTTGGCGCCGGCGGTTCAATCCGGGCACACCTTTTCCCTGTTCCTTCTACGCTCTTATAGAGCTTATCAGGGGTTGCATATTTTTCGGTGATCAGGGCGCAGTGCAGGGGTGAGAGGGTGTAAAAATTTCGCCGCCAGTAATCATGGATGACCTGAGCGCGCAGGCGGGATGTGTCCGTCGTCAGTTCAAAATCAAAGAGCTGGCCGCTCTCCAGCGCCTGTTCCTGGAGCATGCGCTGGCAGAAACCATGGATGGTGAAGACGGCGGCAAGATCCATATCGAGCAGGGCCATCTCCAGGCGTTGCCGGGCCAGCCGCTCGGCAATGCCGCTTGTGGCGAGTCCGGCGCGCCAGGAGTCAAGGGCCGAATCCGTCCCGTCTTTCTCTGTCCCTTGTACCCCAAGGAGATTTTCTGTTGGGCACACCCCAAAAGTACTTCCTGTTGGGCGCACCCCAAGAGTACTTCCTGCGGGGCGTCCTCCGTCACCGGCAAGCAGATCCCGGGCCGACGCCAGCCGCGCTCGGATCCGTCCCTTCAGCTCTTCTGTGGCCGCCTTGGTAAAGGTCACCACCAGGATGTTCTGCAGGGGAAAGCCGAATTCGGTCACAAAACGCAGAACCAGCATGGCAATGGCAAAGGTCTTGCCGGTTCCGGCGCTGGCCTCGACCAGATTGACCCCCTGACGCAGGCTGGCGGTGGCGGCATCAAAGGTCTCTCTTTTCACCTTCATCAACTGTGCTCTCCATCTGACGGTGTCCGGTCAGTTGCCTCTGACCATATCGGGCCCAGAAATTTGTCACACAGGCGCAGAAATTCCGGGCCAAGCAGGGTGTGCGGATCACAACTGCCATAGAGCAGGGTCAGTTCAGGTTCATACCCCTGTTCCCGGCTGCATTTGAAATTTTCTGCCGCAGTTTCCACGGGAGCTTTTGTCCCTCGTTTTTTGTTCTGCTGCTGAACATAGGCCCAGGCCGGTTCCACCAGCAGGGGGCTGGGAGAGCAGTATCCTGCCCGGTAGATCGTTATCAGTTCGGCAAGCCGGGATTGGGGATCGGCGCAGGGCGGAAAACAAAGATCCAGGTCTTTGGTCAGCAGATGGGTGGTGGCGGGAAAAGAGAGACCGGGCGCGGTGGCAGCGACAAGCAGATGATGGATCCAGGCCTTGAGCAGATCCTTGCCCTTGCCGTTTGAATAGCGGGCAAGCAGGATGCCGTTTTCATGGATCCCCGCCAGCTGGCCTATAAGACGATATTCGCCGACCTGCAGATCAATAGGGGTATCCGGCAGGCTCTGCCCCATGTTTCTGGCCTGAATCTTCCCGGCAAAAGCCGCCAGATCCGGAAACTGGCGGTCAAAGGCCAGCTGGCCGGGGGTGCCCAGCATCCAGCGGCCCTGGGCCTTCAATCTGGCGAGAGTGGCTGTCGGCGGTTCTGTGGTTTTATCCAGGCAGGTCTGAACCAGTTCCTGATTGACCAGATAGCTGTCAAGACCGGCCACGGAAAACAGCTCGCTTTCCCCCGGCAGTTCGGCCTCGGTATCGAGGCGGATACCCAGCCGGTTGCGCACAAACCATCTTTGTGGATGGGCAAAAAAGCTGAGCAGATCAGCGATGCTGATAATCTTATTTTCATCATTGGGCAACGATCCCGACCACCAGGACTCGGGGTTTGGCGATGGTGGAAGCGGGTGGGCCAAGTCCCCGGCTACCGCACAGTTATGACTGCTATAGCTGAACAGGCCGGCACTGGAAGTGTGATGGAAATAGCGCGGGGAAAAGGGCTGCAAGGGATGTCTCTGCACCGGATCTTCAATCCCGTAGGAGAGCTGGAGGGTCTCGATCAGCTCGGTGATCAGCACCGAGGGCGGGATGGCGTTGCCCGAGCGGATTGATTGGCCCACATGGCTGAGGTACAGATATCTTCTGGCCGAGAGCATGGCCTCCAGAAACTGATAGCGGTCATCGCCCCGTTTGGAGCGGTCTCCTGCCCGGAAGCCCTCACCCAGCAGATCAAAGGGCGGATGGCGGTCAGTCTTGGGAAAGACGCCATCATTGAGACCCAGCAGACAGACCGCCTGAAAGGGGATGGAGCGCATGGGCAGCATGGAGCAGAAGGTGAGCTGGCCGCGCAGAAATCCGGCGCTGCTCCTGCTCTCGGCGGCCGCGGTCTCCAGCCAGGCCCGCACCACCTCCAGGGGGACATCATGGTGGTGCAGGGCGCCAAAG
>JANMTN010000022.1:0-3222 GCA_031390685.1 Desulfobulbaceae bacterium | reverse complement strand
GCAATGACTCCTTTTCTCTGCCTGTCACTCCTGTTGCAGTATGCCTGCTTTTCTTTCTAACAAACCAACAATTACCGTGCCACTTTCAGCTCTTTCATTTGGACTTTATTTCCCCTTTCGGGTATGCAATAATCAAGCTGGATTACATTCGCAGCCGTTGCCAATAAAGGACATAGCCATCTTAATGGTCAAGACGGCTTAAAAAGCCGTAACGAAAGTGCAATAAAGAGATAAATTAGCTCATAACGGCTTCCAATATGATTCTTTCCCAGGAGAGATGCCATGCAGACAAGCGTTACCGTTTTTACCCCCTACCCTTTTGCGGTTGGTGAGAAAATCCATATCTCCCAGGGGCCACGACATGGCGACTGGACAGTGGCAGCCCTTGACGAAAAAAAGGTTACCCTGCGCTGCCCTGTCAGTGGAAAAGAGTTTTGCTGGGACCGGTTCTGCTATATGGCTGAGATAAAAAATCAGGAATGGCCGGAAGACAAAAGGAACAGATTTGATTCAACAAAACAGGAAAATGACACCATGAAAATAGGCATGATCGGTCTTGGCCGGATGGGCATGAACATGGCGCGCAGGCTGATTCTGGGCGGCCATCAGATAGTGGCCTATAACCGCACTCCTGACAAGACGGAAGAACTGGTCAAAGATGGGGCTGTGGGGGCTTTTTCCCTGCGGGAACTGGTGGAAAAGCTCCCCGCGCCCAGAGTGGTCTGGTTGATGCTGCCGGCCGGAAAACCTGTCGATGACCACCTGGAGCAGCTGCGCGGTCTCCTGGCGCCTGACGATATTATCGTCGAAGGCGGCAACAGTCGCTATAAAGACGATATCCGCCGGGTGGAAGAACTGAAAGGAAGCGGCATTCACTACCTGGACGCCGGGGTAAGCGGCGGCATCTGGGGACTCAAGGTCGGCTACTGCACCATGATCGGCGGTGAGGAACAGATCTTTCACCATCTGGAACCCATCCTCCAGACCCTGGCGCCAAAGGATGGTTATCTGTACTGCGGCCCCACCGGCGCCGGCCATTTTGTGAAGATGATCCACAACGGTATTGAATACGGGATGATGCAGGCCTACGGCGAGGGTTTTGCCCTGCTCGAGGCCTCGCCCTATGGCCAGACCCTTGATTATGGCCGGATTTCCCATCTCTGGAATCAGGGCAGCGTCATCCGCTCCTGGCTCCTTGAACTGCTGGAAGACGCCTTCGCCGAAGATCCACGCCTGGAAGCAATCACCGGCCATGTGGATGACTCCGGTGAAGGACGATGGACCGTGGAAGCGGCCATTGACAGCGGAGTGGCAGCTCCAGTCATCACTATGGCCCTGTTCCAGCGTTTTCAGTCGCGCAAGGAGAATGCCTTTGAAAACAGGGTACTGGCCGCGCTGCGCCGTGAATTTGGCGGCCATGCTGTACAAAAATCATGAGGTTCAAGACTCCCCTGATTTTTCCAACAGAAAATAAGGACATGGCATCAACCGTCATCCAAGGCAAGGTCTGCGACCGGGACAACATCTGTGACTGCCTGACCGTGGACGAACTCGATCCCTGCGCTATCGTCATCTTCGGGGCCTCAGGCGACCTGACTACCAGAAAGCTGCTCCCTGCCCTGTACCAGATGTTTTTGAACGCCAGTCTGCCCGACCCGGTATCCATCATTGGCTGCGCCCGCACCGGCTACAACCACGATACCTTCCGCACCTTCCTGCAGGCAGCCTGTGCCAGCGATACCATGATGGACATGGCCCGCTGGCCCGAATTCGCGGCCAAGATTTTTTATTTCCCCCTCCGCTATGACTTACGCCAGGACTTTCTGGAATTGGCCGGCTTTCTTGATACCCTCGACCAACAGAAAAACACCAGGGGCAACCGGCTCTTCGATCTGGCTCTGCCTCCTTCACTCTACGCATCAGTTGCCACTCTGATCGGCGAGGCAGGACTTGCCGGCCAGTTTGAACACGGCAGGGGCTGGACCCGGATTGTAATTGAAAAGCCATTCGGACGCGACCTGAACTCCGCCCTGGCACTGGATCAGACCCTGCACCAATATTTTGATGAGCGGCAGATCTTCCGCATCGACCATTACCTGGCCAAGGAGACGGTGCAGAATATTCTGACCTTCCGTTTTGCCAACGCCATCTTTGAGCCCATCTGGAACCGTGCCTATATCGAATCCGTGAGCATCATGGCCGCGGAAAAACTGGGGGTGGAACATCGGGCCGGGTATTACGAGCAGGCCGGGATCATCCGCGATATGTTCCAGAATCATATGCTTCAGCTCTTGTCGCTCATTGCCATGGAACCGCCGTCGCACTTTGAGGCGGAACGGGTGCGGGATGAAAAGATCAAACTGTTCCGCTCCATCCGGCCCCTGCATGACAACAAAGATGACAACCAAGGGACCATCGTCCTGGGACAATACGGGCCAGGGATTATCGATGGTCAGCAAGTCCCGGGCTACCTCCAGGAACCGGATGTTGCGGCTAACTCCCTGATCCCGACCTTTGCCATGCTGCCGGTGTACGTAGAAAACTGGCGCTGGCAGGGAGTGCCCTTCTACCTCATCTCCGGCAAAAGGATGGCCCGCAAGGAGACCCTGATCGTCATCCAGTTCAAGGACGTGCCTCATTCCCTGTTCCGCGATATCCTGGGGGCCAGGGTCGTCGCCAACCGCCTGGTCCTGGGAATTTACCCCAAAGAGTCCATCAGTCTGACCTTCCAGACCAAAAACCCTGGGGCCAGGATGTGCATGCGTTCCATGACCATGGATTTCAGGTATGATGATTTCTACCCCGGACCATCACCCGATGCCTATCAGAAGGTGCTGCTTGACTGCATTCTGGGCGACCATATGCTCTTCTCGCGGCAGGACGGGATCGACCAGTCCTGGTCTCTTCTCACTCCACTGCTCAATGAATGCGAAAACTGCCAGGGCCGCGCGCAACGCCTCCACAGTTATCCCGCCGGAAGCTGGGGCCCGGACACAGCCAGAGCCATTATTGAAAAAATCATCACATAAAAAACTCACATGGATACAACACATTCCGATAAAAACGTCCGTCTCCTGAAGCGTGCGACCTATGCCTCCGTTGCCACCGCCCTGCTCCTGGTCGGGGTCAAATTCGCTGCCTGGCTGGCCACCGGTTCCCTCAGCATCCTGGCCTCGCTGATCGATTCTCTTATGGATGTCATGGCCTCTTCCATTAATCTGA
>JANMTN010000354.1:0-4242 GCA_031390685.1 Desulfobulbaceae bacterium | reverse complement strand
AGTGATTTTTTGGAGATTGATGAATGGAGTCGTGTTCATTGCCGACTGCAAGAGAACGAAGAGTGAACAGTAAATAGGAGGTGGTCAGCTCACAAGGCATAATCTGATTTCTGGGCCCAGTGGCAGAGATACTCATCAATTACTCTTCCCTTCGTAAGTCAGGTTAGGTCAGGCCTTAGGAGCACCCTTCTACGACCTTTTTACATATTTCGGACAATGAATCTATCTTGACATTTCCGTATTTTGCCAAGCAACCGGCCACGCTTTTAACTGAGAATATATATTTCCAGTAACGGACATGCGAAAAAATGTGACTGATTTTCACTTGCCCGTCTGGCAGATGTTGTTCCACGGCCTGACGTCTGGTGGTGAAATAAACGGGTACAAGGCCAAGACAGATGGCCTCGTCACCAGGAGAAAAGTGGCGCCGAACTCGCCTTGTATCAGGACAAAGTTGCCGGGATGGGCCTCGTTGCCGAGCCAGGAAAAAATAGGGGCAAGATACGAGATAAGCTCATCTGATTCAGGTGGAATTTCCTGCCACAACCGGCTGATTTCCGGCGGTGGCAGGACAATGCGATCTACCCCGAGTGAGGTGCGGGCATCGGTCTCTTGGGGTACAGTGAGGCAATGGTTGAAGAGGAGGAACAGGGTAGGATTTGTGGTATTAATATTCATTGAGTCTTGACGTGAGCTGTTTCTTACCATATTATACTGGTAAGATATTTATTAAAATGTAAGCCATTTAACGAGAGGCAGGAAAATGATCTCAACAATAACGACTAAAGGCCAGATTACGATTCCAGTATCAATCAGAAAAGCATATGGGCTTCACCCTAACGACAGGGTTGATTTTATCACCGAAGGGGACAGGATTATCCTCCTTCCGGTGAAGACACTTCGGGATTTTCGCGGTTCGGTGATCGGCAGTGGAGTCCCTGACCAGGAACGGCAGACAGCCAAGGACGCAGTGGGCCTCCGAACTATTGAGGAAATGTCATGAATGTAAGTTTCCTCGATGCCAATATCTTTATCCGCTATCTCACCAACGATGATCCGGCCAAGGCCGACCGGGTGGAAAAACTGCTGGATTCGGCAGTCGCTGGAAAAGAACGATTGCTGACGACCGAACTGGTTGTCGCTGAGGTGGTGTGGGTTCTCGAGTCTTTCTACAAGCTGGGCAACCTTGCCATTGGGCCCATGATCAAGGCCATCCTTGCCACACCGGGACTTGAGGTCATTAACGGCGCCCTGGTGGAAAAGGCGGTTGAGCTTTATATGAAGCAAAACATCGATTTCATCGACGGTTATATTGTGGCGGTCATGGAGCGTCATAAGGTCAGCGAAATTTTCTCCTACGACAAAAAACACCTGACCAGGATCAAGACTATCCTTCGTAAGGAGCCATGAAACGGCGGGTATCCTTCAGCAGGAGGAGTAATGGAAGCGGGCCTGCGACACCCTGTCCAGAGCCGTCATAATATCGACCTGGCCGACCGTCAGACTGAAATAACCGATTACTTGCTCACCTTCGGCCGCCACAAATATCCTGGCTGAACCGCTTGCCTGGGCCTGGTAGGCGTGATGGATTAACCACTCATTTATGCCTGGCTGCCTCAATCAAAAGATAGTCTCCTGCTCCGGGGTTGCCCGGAGTCCCAAACAGGCAGTACGGGCCCTGCGGGTCGCGGTGGTGTGAATACTCGGCATGATAACCCTCTATTGGTGTGAATATGTGCCAGTCGCGATGTTAGCACACGGGGTGCACAAAGGCAGCTTGTCTGTCAATTATCTCGATATTCGACACAATGGGTTGTTCTCTGGTACCATGCAGCGCATGGGAACAAGAGAAAACAGCTTAACAGTGAGAGAGAATCAACAATCCGGCCCCAGCAGAAACCATCAGCACCACCAGAACCCCCAGACATCCACCCCGCCCGTTGTTATTCACCTGCCGCCTGTGATTTTCATTCTCAAGAGCCTTGTAGATGATGTAGTCCAGGGCATCGTCGTCATCAAAGATATTATCAGGCTGGTTCATGCTTGTTGGTGCCGCCTAATAGCTACTTTCACATTGCTCCATGCCTTTTTTTATCATCTTTTGGCTCTCTTTTCATCGCAGCCCCATTCATTTTTAATTCGAAGCTGTAATTGCTGAAGTTTTTTTGACCACCTGAATTCATAACATAACACCAACTACTTGCCAAAAAAAAGACGTTCGTGTAAAAAATCAAGAATATCAGCCTGCTGAACAGATCAGCATCTCGTGCAGGCCGCTGGAGCGGCTGCTGGTACGGTTGACGGCGGCGGTAAAGACGGCCTGGTCACTGGCAATCAGCACCCTGGTCCTGGCCCTGGTGATAGCGGTATAGATCAACTCCCGGGTCAGGAGGGGGGTGTCGGCGGCGGGCAGGACCACCAGAACTTCTGTAAACTCGGAGCCCTGGCTTTTATGGATGGTCATGGCGAAGACCGTTTCGCATTGCGGCAGCCGGTAGGGCTGGTATCCCTTGAGGCTACCGTCTTCGCGCTCAAACCAGACCTTGAATTTGCCGGGAGCAGCGGACAGAGATGGTGGATCCGGCAGGCAGATGCCGATGTCGCCGTTGAACAGGTTCAGGACGTAGTCGTTGTTCAGGATTATCACCGGCCGGCCGGGATACCAGCCGCCGGGCTGACATGGATAGTTGCTGGCCGCCAGCTTCTGTTCCACCTGCCGGTTGAGAGTCTCAACGCCGCCGGTTCCAAGTCTGGTGGCACAGAGGACCCGGAACCGGTTGAGGCATTGAAAGAGCTGCCGGATGTCGTCTTCCTGTCTGTTGCCGGGCAGGGCCATTATCTTTTCCATGTAGCGGATGTATTGGGCAACAATAAAATCCGGCAGTGGTTCCTGAAGTAACTGGAGACTCCTGGCAGTTGTTGCTTCTTGTGTACCGGAGGTGAGCATGGACCAGGCGGCAGCGCTGTCGTTTCTGTTCACTGCCCGGGCAAAGGCGCTGATCTCCTGGTTAAAGCGATAGCTCTTGTGCAGGGTCACCGTATTGTCCGGCAGGGCCTGGATGCAATCGGCCAGCACCGCGCCGGATTCAACCGAGGCCAGTTGGTCCTTGTCTCCCAGCAGTACCAGTCTGGCTCCGGGTTTCAGGGCGTCCACCAGTTTGCTCATCATGGCCAGATCGACCATGGAGGCCTCATCGACCACCACCACATCCCAGGGCAGGGGGTTGGCATGATGGTGCCTGAAGACAGATGAATTGCGCCGGACTCCGAGCAGGCGGTGCAGGGTGCAGGCGGTGGTCGGAATTCTCTCCTTGATTGATGCGGAGAAGGGAAGTGCGGCAAGGGTTGCGGAAATGGACTCCCTGAGGCGCATGGCGGCCTTGCCGGTGGGGGCGGCCAGGGCGATCCGCAGATCAGGCCCCAGCGCCAGCAGGAGCAGACCAAGAATCCGCGCCACGGTCCTGGTCTTACCGGTACCGGGCCCGCCGGAGATAAGGGCCAGAGGCCGCGTCAGCGCCATCTTGGCTGCCTGGCGCTGCCAATCTGTTTCTGAATCTGTTTCCGGCCTCATGCCAAAACAGGCATCGAGCTCCGTCTGATATTCCGGGACTGTACATTGAACCTGGGCGAGGGCCTTGAGCTGTTCAGCCAGCCGCAACTCGTAGCGATAGTAGCGCTGAAGATAGAGCCTGCCGTGCCAGAGTACCAGCGGGGTGGTGATGTCTTGGGAAACAAGACTTCCCCCTAACAGCGGTTCTTCTTGACTGGTCAGGGGCAGGCAGCTATGCCCGGCGGCCAGGGCTGCGGAAAGTCGTTTGATCAGCAGTGCAAATCTGTCGGCCGCATCTCCTGCCAGGCCGGATTGTCTGGTCATGAAGCGGGCGAATTGGTGGTCAAGGGGGGTGAAAATCTGTTCATCCATTTTCTGATCCTCCGCAGGAACGACCCAGGCAGTGGTCGAGGCGTTCCAGGGTTGCAAGATCCGGCAGATCAAAATAGACCCCGCTTCCCGGCAGAGTCGGCTCCATCCCCCGGACAAAGAGGTACATCACCCCGCCAAAATGGGTATCATAGTCGTATTGTTCCACACTGTTTTGCAGATAACGGTGCAGAACCAGGGTGTAAAGCCAGTATTGCAGGCCATAATTATGGTCGCGCATGGCCTGTTCCATTCCTTCCGGCCCATAATCCGACAGGTGGTTGCCCAGCCAGTTGCTCTTATAATCCATGATGTAGAATTTC
>JANMTN010000337.1:0-4013 GCA_031390685.1 Desulfobulbaceae bacterium | reverse complement strand
GGTGTAATAATCCAGATTATGGTTGCTGATCCGGTGCTGCTCCTGTCTATACAGGGCAGTCCCCGGCAGAGGGGTCATGACGGTGATCATCGGCAGATCGATCTGTCTTGTGCCGATATAAGTGTCCAGACGGTCAAAATCATCCTCATCATAATCAGGTGAGATGATAAAATCACCGACAATGGTTATGCCCAGATCATTAAGAATGGCGATGGCCTCCGCGTTCATGGATGCCTGATTGGCCTTGTTCATGGCCGACAGGCTGGCATCATCAATGCCTTCAAAACCGATAATCACCGCCCGCAGTCCAGCCTCCTTCCATTCCCGCAGCATTTCCGGGTGGCGGACAACCGTATCAGAGCGGATATCGGCCAGGTACTGTTTACCCAGTCCTGATGCCTTCAGGGCGCGGCCCAGTGCCGTCGCCCGTTTGATATCGCCAAAGGTGTTGGCATCCACCAGCCTGATGATCGGGATATCAGGCAGCAAGCCGATATCCCGGATCACCGTCTCAATGGATTTTGTCAGATAACCGCCGCCTGTCTGGCCCTGGATAGAGCAGAACAGACACCGGTGCGGGCAGCCATAGGCCGAGGCGACAAAACCCATATTGATGCCCAGTTTTTCGAGAATATAGTGCGAACGGTAGCGGCTTACCAGATCATAATTGGGGGGCCGTTCCATGACCAGGTCATCAACACTGTTACGCAGGGACGGCCGTTCAACCTGCCTGCCCGGCCTTGTCCGTATGACTCCGGGCAAATCACTGCTGTCATTGCCGCTCTCCAGGACACACACCAGATCGGCAAAGACCTTTTTGCCGATCCCGACCACAATATAATCAACCGCAGCATGATTGAAAAACGCCGGATCATTGCTGGCGTGAATGCCGCCCACCACCACGGTTGCCGGGCAGGATTCCTTGACCCTGACGGCAATCTGGAGCATGGTGTTCGCCTCACAGGTCACCCCGGTAATACCGACCACCTCCGGCTGAAATTCGCGCAGATCCCTGTCCAGGCCATCAGGGTCGGCCTTCAGGTCAAGGATGCGCACCCTATGCTCCAGCAGATTCCCGGCCAGCTCTTCCAGGGCCAGGGGTTCGCCGCGAAAAATCTGTTTGAGTGACGTTATCCCATAACGCTCTTCGGGAATACTACGCCCGCAATTCGGGGGATTGATAAGGAGAATATTCATCTTAGCCACAAACTGGAACTACATGAGACGCTGACCCATATAAAATCAGACAATAAAAAAAGCCAATACCGAAAACATACCAACCGGCATGGACTTTGGCGACCAAAAAGATCCTGATTCCCACGAACTTGGGTTCTCCGACTAGTGCAAGATCAAGTGCATGCTCTCTGCCAGACGCCACTCAAAGAAACAGCCCAAAAAAACTGGCTGTTTCTTTGAAACGGCATAAGGGTCCGTAATAAAATGAGCAGGAACAACACGGCTCATTTCATAACGGACCCTAAATCCTTACCTCCTGCCTGAACCGTTCAGGGCCGACGATAAACTGCACCGTTGCCAGCGAACCTATAATCGTGCCCAGAACGCCGGGAGCCATGACACTCTGGCCGGCCAGGAACAGCCCCCGCACCGACGAACGGTTCAGCATGGCGGCCGAAAGCAGTTGCTGGGTCGAACGCATGACTCCGTAAGCTGATCCATTAGGGCTATTCACCCAATCCCTGATGGTCAGCGGCGTGGAGACATCAAGCAGACGCACTCCACTGAGGGGGCCGGTAATTTTTTCCGCCTGGGCGATCAGGCGGTGGGCAAAATCCATTTTCGTCTGGAGATATTCGTCACCTCTCCGGCCGCTGAGGGTATGCTGCCAACGATCCCACAGGGCTTCATGACCGGAAGTGATCAAGGAGAGCAGATTCTGGTCCGGACGTTCACTGGGGCGCAATTGCACATAGATCAGATCGCGCGTATCACCGGCAGCGTCGGTCTGGATGGCAAACAGGTTATGGGCAATGGCCGGGTGTCGGTTGGCCGGCACCAGGGCATGAACCGCCGCCATGGCTCGGGTATCGGTCAAGCCCTGGATGCGACGACGATACGAAGGTTTGAGGCTCTCGGGTTCAAGCAGTCCCACGATCTCCTTGGGGTGAATGGCGCCGATGACCAGATCAGCATCGAGAGTCTCTCCCGATGTCATGGTGACACCCCGCACACCGCCGTCCGCTGTTCGAATCCGGGCTACCGCATCGCCGGTGCGCACCTGACCGCCAAGAGATGCCAGACGCCGGGCGCAGACATCGGCCATGTGCGCACCGTTGCCTGTCAGACGCCAGGAAGAAAGCAGGTAACTGGCCAGGGTCATGGTGTGATAAAATTGGGGACAGACTGCCGGCGGAACACCGATCAGCACCGAAGGCAGGCCAAAGACCGCCCGCAAACCCGGGCTGCAACCAATACGATCGAAAATTGCCCCCAACGGCTCAGCCTGTTCAAACCAGGATTGCATCGGTTTATCAATATAGAGAAAATCCAGTTGATTAAACTGGCTCCCACTGCGGCGCAGCATCGCCATCAAGAAATCAATCTGCTGGTACTGAGCAGGAAAGGCGGCTCGCAAGTTGGCCTCATAGGCCTCGAATCCAACGGGCACATCAAAGGATTCAATCCCCAACCCCTTATCAGTAAACAGGTAGCGATCGATGGGGCCGTCCACGCCCATCCGCATGAGCGGCAACTCGTTCGTGATCCCCAGATAATCAAAACACCGGCGCAGAACCTGCCCTTCATCGAGCGCCCCCATATAATGCAGGCCGACATTACAATGCACACCCTGACGCACATAGCTGCGCATCATTCCGCCGGGCTGCCTGTTTTTTTCGACCACCGTGACCTCAAAACCGAGTTAGGCCAGAATAATGCCGCTGCTCAATCCACCGATTCCGGATCCGATGATCAGTACTTTCTTCCTATCAGCATTGTTCATGGTGTCTTGCCTCAATCAGAAAATCAGAGCAGGGAATTCAAGGAAGCTCAAGAATGACAGCTCACGGTGTCGAATAGCCAGCACTTGTCCTTGACATGCATCTTTTTTTAATGGATATTGTGAATAAATTTACCACTTCATCACCAGTGCAGATTAGGATTTATAATCTGAACAAGACAAACACTCAATACAAAGGCCGCGATCATGAAATTATTTTCAGTTTTGAAACCGTTGGCACCATCCCTTGTTCTCTTCCTCCTTGTTGCCTGTAACAGCACCCAGAAACAAGCTGATCCCGCAGGACAAACAAATCAAGCGGATCAGGCAGCCACTCCTGTCGTAAAAAAATTAGAGAAGCCATATGCTAATCTCATGTTTTCCACTTTCACCGCAAAATCGGAGATTGCCAAAGATTACCCCCAGGCCGCCAAGGAAGTGCAGCGCAGCATGATGACATCTTTGCAAATGGAAGACCGCTTCAAGAAAATTGTTACCGCCTCGGAAGGACAACCTGCAACTGGAGATACGC
Source organism: Desulfobulbaceae bacterium (assembly GCA_031390685.1). Lineage (GTDB taxonomy): Bacteria > Desulfobacterota > Desulfobulbia > Desulfobulbales > Desulfocapsaceae > UBA2270. Next base: position 525 of record JANMTN010000337.1, on the reverse strand, counting down.
TTATTATCAAGGCAGATATCACAGAGTTGCGCATTGTCCCTGTTGCTGCCCGCATGTGGGGAGGACCCATGGCAGGCAGTTCAGGGGTCGAGCTGAACCTGCAACTGATCGATTCCGCCACCCAGAAAGTGGTCCGGGAAGAAAAAGTGTCCAGTTGGAACAATGCCTGGGGTGCGTCTTATAGTGGTTCCGACAATACCCTGCTCGATGATATGGGAAAAATTACGGCTCAATATGTCATTGACTCCATGCCGGCACAGAAAGACATTTCGGTACCGACACAAAAAACACCTGTCGCGCCAACCAAAAAAAAATCTGCCAAAGGTAAGAAAAAATGAGCATACATCAATCTCTGTGGACAAAACAATCGAACGGTAGACATGCTGCCATCTTGTTACTCGTTTTTTTTCTGACGTCGCAAGTTGTTTACCGGACTGATTCTGCTGACGCCGCCATTGACACGTCAAAAGACACTTGGGCAGTGCTGGGCGGCTACGGTCAGAGTTTCCCCGGCTGGGGCCAGAC
>JANMTN010000311.1:0-12223 GCA_031390685.1 Desulfobulbaceae bacterium | reverse complement strand
CCGATCAAACCGCTCGCTCGCACCCATCGTTCCTCATGTGGTTCGGGGCCTGGCTGGGAAATGGAAATTTTTTTTATGGTGCTGATGCCATGATGCTGGTGAGGATCAATACGCAGCTTGGTGATATCGGTCAGGTTGGTCAGAAAAAAACCGTATTTTGTCTGCGTGGGTTCCACGCGGAGTTGGGCCCTGTTTTTTTCTGAGTAGGGTTGACCGTCTTTGGCCCAATATATTTTGAGTAAAGTTGGCTCTGGTGATTCAATTATCACCTCAACATAGGCTCGATTGGTGAAAAAATATAAATAGAGACAGGAAAAAAAGATACAGAGGAAAAAAAAGAATTTATGGCGGATGAGTTTTTGTAATAACGAGGTATTTCCCATTTTCTACTGAACAATCTGTAATGTTTTGGTGGTTAAGAGCTTATGAATGATACTCTTGTAAAAAGCCATCCTTGTCGCTGTGCTATCATTTTGATGAAGGGCAGGAATTTTATGCCCAAAAAAATCGATATCGATTGAGGTGGCAACAAAATTCGCATGCGGTCGTACGGATCCGTCTATCTGAGAAAACAAGGGGAATTAGAGACAATAAATGATGTCTATGATGGAGGAGGTTTTACAATTTGGTGGAATTGCCATGAATGTAATATTGATTCAATTGTGTATCTGTCGTGTTATGTTGGAGAATGTGTGATAAAGAAAAAATAATAGATTTTTTGCGAGTTGAGCATGCGTGGATAGTTTCACTGTACTTGTTTTGAAGCTATCCACGCAGTATCCTCTTGCAGCCAGAAGGGGGCAGTAAAATAGAGGTTATTTACTAACATCATCATCTTTTAACAGGAGGGGCTGGATGAGTGGAGTTATATCTCCCCCACCGCATTTCTGTGATTTGTATTTTTCACCCACATATATCCAATCACTCGCATCGGCCGAATCTGAGCCAGAGTCATCTCTGCCGTCCAGGACGATCATGGATATGTCATTTTTTTTGAAACAAAATGTTCCAAGATTGTTCCACCTTGTTTCTGAAACGGATGAGTCTGCGGCATGCTGGTCAACAGTGGTCTTATACACGGGAACCGCAGTTTTGTTCTCAACTTGGGCAGTTGTCGCATTGACATAGATGGCATAGTCTGCATCGGTTGTTCTATGTTTAGTGGATTGATAAGCGGTCTTGAGCTGGTAAAATCCGGTTTTTGGGATTTTTACATACCAGAAGGCAATTCCGAGTCGAGTGGGGCCGACCTCATAAGATAAATATCGATACCAATCATTTATTGCAGCATAATTCCACGACTTCCATTCTCCCTTGTCATCATAAATACCTTTGACGACATCTTTACTGTCATTATGGGTTTCATAGTCGATTCTTTTTATATCCCAGGCATGTCCAGGGGTAACAGCAACAGCAAGAGGAGCGGCAACAAAAAACATGGTGCAAAGCGAATAGGTGACAATCTTATTTTTTAACATAATTGTTTTTCCCTGTTGTTTAATAAAAGATGATTGACTGGAGCCATATTTACTTCACTACTTGTATTTTTCAGATAAACTAATCGTTATCTAACAGGAGGGGTTGGATGATTGGAGTTAAATCCATCCCACCGCATCTTTGTGAGTTGTATTTTTCACCTACATAGGTCCAGCGACTGGCATCGGTTGAAGCTGAGCCACTATCATCCATGTTGTTCAGGGCAATCATGGAGATATCTTTTGCTTGCAGGCAATAGGTCCCAAGATTTTTCCATGGTGTTGATGAGCCATGTTCTTGGGTCTGGTTAATACTTACTTCATATACAGGTTTCGCTGTTTTGTTTGCAGCTGCGTCAGTCGTTGCATTGACATAGACGGCATAGTCGGCATCGGTGGTTCTGTTTTCCGTGGCAAAATAACTTGTCTCAAGCTTATAAAAACCAGTTTTGGGAACTTGTACTAACCAGAAAGCGATACCGTGTCGTTTTGGATCAATTTCCACTGTTAAAAAGCGATATCCGCCATTGGAACAAGTGGGCCAAAGTCTCCATTTCCAGGCGCCAGTATCTATATAAGACCCGTCACTAAGGTTGGTATTGTTCTGATGTGTCTCAGAGTCAATGGTTATAACATCCCAGGCATGTCCGGGGGTAACAGCAACAGCCATGGGAGCGGCAACCATAAACATGGCACACAGTGAATAGGTGGTAATCTTATTTTTTATCATATTTATTACTCCATAAATAATAATGAGCAAACAGACTTTCCCGGAATATGAAAAAAATTCCATAATTAAAGATAATATATAGACTGACAAAATTGTCTTGTCAATCATCTTTATCTGTCGGGAAAGATATCATGTTAATTTATTGAGGGTGTGGCTGATGAGAGGTCGTATTCGTTCGTCTCGACGGTGTCTTTATTGAAGGAATGACAGGTTTTTGTAAAATACGGCCACTTTTCTCTGGAGAGCAGGCAGGGAATATTCTTCCTTGACCCGTTTTCTGGCGTTTAAGCCAAGATTACCCCGGAGTGCTGTATCTTTTGCCAGGGTAACAATCCCGGCAGCCATTTCCATCGTTGCCGGGTTCACCAGACAGGCTATGGTGTCATCCAATACCTGGGTATGGGTTGGCAGACGGGTAGCGAGGACGGCTTTTCCGGAATCGAGATAGGAGTAGATCTTCATCGGGGTGTTGTTTCCCTGTATCCTTGGGGAGACAAGGATGTCGGCTTGACTGAGATAATAACCAAGGAGTTGGACTGGCCGCGGCCCGCAGAAAAAAACATTTTTGTGGATGCCCAGTTGTTTCGCCCGTTGCTGGTAAAAGAGAATATCCTCTTTATTGCCACCAATAATGACCAGGCTTAAGTCTTCTTTTTCGGTCAATGCCTTCTGAAAGCTTTCCATCAGGAGGTCAATTCCTTGGTATTTCTCAAGATTTCCCACATACATTACCATCAGACCGGTGATTCCCAGACCTTCCCGTAATGGGTCATTTCCCTCACTATCTGTAGCGAGCAGGGTGATATCTTCAATTCTGGCAATATATTTATCCGGGGCAAATCTCCGGGCGATATCCGCAAGCGCCTGACAGACGGCAACAACACCGCTGCTGTTGATTACCGCCCTTTTTTCCAGCCATTCCATTAAACGACGAATCAGTTGTAAGGAAGGAAATTTGTCAACAAGTTGCAGAGACATGCAGGAATCCATGTCATAGACATAGGGGATTTTAAATATTTTTTTTACTACCATGGCCATGAAGACAGACTCTTCCACGGCATGGATCAGATCAAATTCGTAGGTGCGGATGAGCTGGATACACTTGATAAACAAAAAGAAATCACAGATGAGCTTTTTCAGGGACAGGCCCGGCTTGATATTAGATATCCTTGGAAGCGCAATGTTGCGATGAATGGTTACATTGGGGATGGCGATCTTTTCTCCTTCATGAAATACCAGCAGATGCACATCATGTCCCTGTTCGCCAAGGGTCTGGGCCAGGAGTCGTACTGCGATGGGCGTGCCTCTGTCTTGATAGAAGGGCTGGGGGGCAATAAGCAGGATCTTCACAATCAACTCTTTCCTCAGGGGTGTAGTCGTTATTGTTGCACATCGCTGCGCAGGATAATGGGAGAGCCGAACAAACTTGTGAGACCGCTCACTCGAGAAATGGCTTCCAGTGTTCGGGAGAGCGCCTGGTTTTTTAACTTGCGATGAATGACCATGGGAACAAAAAATTCGGGCCTGAGCAAGGGTGGGGTAAAATGATTTTTTTTCAGCTCATCACGCAACTCCTGTCGAGAAAAAAGTGTATAGGTTCTTGTGTTCCCTTCCATATTTTTTTTCAGGTCAAAGAGGAGGTCGTAGAGGATGTTGGCGCTTCTCTTATCAGGATAATCAAGGATAATGGCCTTCCTGGCGACACGGCACATTTCCTGAATCAGTCGTTTCCATTGTTTGGCATGTGGTAAAAGACGGAAGGCCATGACCACATCAAACTGCTTGTCCTGAAAGGGAAGATTCAGACTGTCGCATGTTATATACTGAAAACTGCCCTGAACACAAGAGCGGTCCAGGCGCGCCCGACAGATATCAGCACTTCCGGTAACTGTTACTTCATGGCCATTGTTTGCCAGTGGCATGGTCAGTTGCGCGTGGCCGCCACCCACATCCAATACCGAGGCATGGGGTAAATCCTTCAGCAGGTCCAGGGTTATCTGGGTCTGTACCTCCAGGAAATAGTTGCCGACAACCCCGGAAAAACGGGCGGCATAATCGTCTGATGCGGTTTCAATGTCCGCTGTCTCAGAGAAGGGTGGAGATGATTGGTGGATGCTGTTGTTCAAGATCAAGCCTCGCTATTATACGGGAAGGATTAAGGGCAAGTAGCGGCAGAGCACATCCTCAATTTCTTTCTTTTTTCTTTCCTCGTCCCAATCAAGGATCGCAGCCATCACAGCCGCAATTTCCGCGAGAATTTTTCTCGATGGGCATTCCGCGGAGCCCAGGCCTGTTCTCCGCAAGACAATATCTGACAAGGTGCAGGCCATTTCTTCCTGAATCAGATAGTCCACCTCAGCCTTGAGAAACCCTGCTGTTTTGTCGATCCATACGTCGTCTTGCTCTTCCGGCAGATAATGAGCAACTCGCGCAGCCTGGCATCCGTATCTTTTTTTCAGCAACCCGCTGATCGCCTGATTTTCCGGTTGCCATCCGTTGTCGGGGACAGGCTGCTTTTTGTTAACGGTCTTTGCCGGTAAAAAACGTTTCTGCAACAGATGAACAATCTCGCGTGCGATATGGGGGGCCGTGGTATATTTCACCCCTTTTATCGAGAAAATCCCCTTGAATCCGTTCCTGTCATGCTCATGGATCTGAGAATTTTTTTCCAGCTGCACATTGTCCTCTCCTGCTTCTATTTTAGGGGTCATTGGCAGCAGACCGGCATGATAGAAGGAGACGTCTTCATATGTTAATTGGGCGGGAGGGTAGATGGCATTAATATCATTAATCATCTGCTGAATGTCTTCACGTTTTATGTGCAGACCATCTGGATTGGCTGTACTTGCCTGATAATCAGTCCCGATCATGGTGTAGCCTCGCCAGGGAACAAAAAAATAGAGCCGCTTCCCCCTCTTGATGATCGCATCCTTGTCTTCATATGTGTTGTTTCCCTCAAGGGCCACAGCATGTTTACCAAAAATTTTCTTTCTGGTGACAAGATTCAGGGCCATGGCCCATTTCTGTGGTGTGCTGTCAGGGCTTTTTATCACAGAGGACAGGTTCTCAATCCATGGTCCGGCGGCATTAACAATAAATCTGGTTTTAACTATATGTACCTGTTGAGTAAAATTATCCTTAACCGATACACAATACAGGCCATCTCCTTCCTTGTTAATCATAGTCGCTTCCGTATAGTTAGCTGCCAGGGCACCAAGGTTTGCGGCTTCAAGCAGATAGGTCATGATCAACCTTTCTGTATCCACAGCAAGGGCATCATGCCAGATGGAAGCACCATGGAGTCCTTCGGTCTTGATCTCGGGGATCAATTCCTGACATCTTTTTTTGGAAACAGTAAAACCTGGTGGCAGCCGGATGTCCGCAGGTAAACCGATATTGCGATCCCAACTGATGCAGTCATTGAGAAAAAGGGCGGCCTGCATGATCTTCTTGCCCCGAAGGCCGTGACCATACGCCGGCATGATGCAGGAGAGGGGGTGGACAAGGTGAGGGGCAAGCCGCATCATCTCTCTTCTGGCCATGATAGAGTGCCGCATCCTCCTGATGTCCAGATGTTGGAGATATCTGAGGCCACCATGCAGGATCTTCAGGCTGTTAGCCGAGGTGGCGCTGCAGAAATCATTCTTGTCGATAAGCGCAATCTTGTAACCAGCCATTGCTGCATGATAGGCGATGGCGGCGCCATGTGCTCCGCCACCAATCACCAGAATATCCAGGGTCTCAGATGCCAGTTTTTTAAGATCACGTTTCATGGTAGATCAAAAATTAAATCGTAACTGCAACTGGTTCGTAAAAAAACTTTTAATATCCTGCAGGCGTCCAAAGGGATAAGGAGTTTTCTGGCCAGTTATTAATAGATCCCTCATGGATGTGGCCGGAGAGGTCATGTCAAGGGGATGGTGATCCACAAAAAAGCCAAAGCTTCCAACTCGCGCAGCTTCATGAGGAAGGGGAAGAGGGTCGGTTCCCGGAAGCACAGAGATACCTTTTCCCTTGGCAAGATGAAACAGGGCTGGAGTGGGCCAGAACAAGGGGCGACCGCCATTGTCGCCCAGAAATATTCCTTTTTCCCCATAACCGGCAAGAAAATCCTGCAAAATTTTACCTCTCTTCCCAAACCATTTGCCGACGCCCCAGGGGATCACGGCAATACCATCGCATTGTCGAATAATATTAACCGTCTCGTTCAATGACAGGCCATCGTTAATGCTGGTATTGCAAAAAAGGGCCAGGACTTCAATTTTCTCGGCGGTGATTATCTGGCGACCAGCAACGAGATAAATTTTCTCTCCTGAAAAATCATTACGACAGGCCGTCAGAGAAAGCGCATCTCCGGTAAGGGTAATAGTCCATTTTTTAGGAGAAATATTAACGTTATGCCCTGTTTTGATCTTTGTAACCACCTGTTGAAACCAATTATATGAGGTTCCTTCTGCCAGAAGCAGCATGGAAGAAAAAGGTTTATTTTTGATTCCACAGTGTTTTGCTGCTGTCTGAAAGTTTGCCATGGCTGAGTCAAAAAAGACATCAAGGTCAAAGCAATCATATATATGAACGTGAGCGTCTACAAATATCATATGTTTTTTTGCTGTATTCAATTGTCAAATGCTGTTTGTCTGGCGTGTTTATTGTACCAGGTCACTGATGCGCCCATTTCGAAAAGTTGATTCCGATCCGATTCAAAATGGCATGTTAAAGTTTTTACGAGGCCATCAATGAAAACAGAAGTTATTGAATAGAATCATAACGTATCAAGCAACTCTGTGACCAGCCTGACACTGTCACGCGCCTTGCTTTTTTCCACTTGCACCAGTGGCAGCATTTCTTTTCTGGTCTGCCCCCGACGATCCCATGCCTTCAGCATGATCGCTGACAAATTATCAACCGAAAGATCTTCAAAATTAAGGGTCCAATCACCCTGGCCAATGGTCCTCATAAAACCAGCACTTTTGGGATAGGCGTTAATGTTCACCATCGGTGTATTCACTGCGGCACAAAAAATAAGCGTATGTGTCCGTAATCCAGCATGAATTTCAACTTTCTGCAACAAACCGGCAAGTTCCTGGTAAGTATAATCGTTATTATTCACAACTCTCACTTTATCCTTGTTCCGGACATGCTGTATGCATTCGGCGGTGATCTTCAAGTCCATAACCTGAGAAACTGTAAAGAGGATATCAACATCCAGTTTTTCAATGAGGTTATCCACAGTACCTGCGATAATCTTTACAAAATCCTGTCGGGTCAAGAGGCCTGGCTTGCTCCAGTTGTCGACGTAGGCATTGACATTAAACCCCACGGTGCCGTTCGCTCCTTTGAAAAGGTCCTCTCTTTTGATGATTTCAGCCATACGTCCAGGTGAAGGGACTGAAGTGTTTAAGGCACAATCGGCATGAACGATGATTTCAGGATGGGATAAATTAAGTTTTTTGATCAGATCTTTGGTGTTATTATCTCTGGTAATAACAAGTTTACCGGCATCCATCACCTTTTGTAAGGCCTTACGTCCAACGGCATGATCAATAGGGCCGATACTGGCATTATAGAAGACAATCGGGATTTGCCGTTTACGGCAACTATCCGAAAATAAAGCAATTGACTTGAGATAATTCACAAAAGGGTTATTAAACTTGCGATCAAACAGAATGTTATCAGTGATAAGGACCATTTCTGTTCTGGTCATGGCCAGATAAAGTGGCAACCCAAGATTTTTCAGAGACAGATTCCAGGGCATAAGCCCCATCGGCTCGACAGAATGATGTCCAAAATGCTCTTTGATGAAGCTTGGATTTAAAGAAGGTATTCTGAAATGAATATCCTGACGGGAAAGGGCGAAGTCATCCAGTAAATTCCCCAATATGGCGTTATCGCCGGCATTTCTTCCTGAATTATTGCCAAGGACCGTTATGGTTCTCATTAAATTGTTCCGTTAACTATTATAAATTACGGTTTAAGCCAACCCTGCTCAACATACCAGCGGGCTGTCTCTATAATACCCTCTTTATTTGTATGTCGAGGATGATACCCAAGAACATTTTTCATTTTGCTGACATCAAAACTTCTGTCCTTTGAATAAAAGGCAGCCCTTCTCCGATAAATAAATGGTTCAATGTGCAACGGTTTGCAGATCATCTCACAGATATCACCTGCCAGATAGAATGGGCCAATCGGTAACCGCAGCACCTTAATCTTTTTTCCAAAATAATCAGCTACAATAGAGCCAATATCAGCAATGCCAATGGACTCCTCGGCACCACTGATAAAGGTCTCTCCCACAGCATCGGGATGGGTTGCCGCGACAAGAAAAGTATTTGTCAAGTCATCCACATGCACAAGATGATACAGGCACTTGCCCTTCCCGAGCAATGGGAAAAAAGGCTTGCGGGCCATTTTAAACAGTTTCAGAAGACGCCGGTCGCCCGGACCATAGATCGCCGCAGGCCTGATTATGGTATAGGGAAAGTTATTACTTGCACCAAACTCATTCAACCATAATTCGGCTTCAAGTTTCGTTCGCTGATAATCATCTCCCGGGCTGAAAAGATATTGTTCTGTTGCCGGAGGATTTTCAATATGTCCGTGGACACCAACCGTGGAGACATGGACATATCGTTTGAACAAAGGATGTTTGAGCGCTTCTCTTGCAAGCAATTGAGTGCTTTTCACATGGACATTCCAGTAGTCTTTCCCGGTGCTCTTTGCCTCTCTAAAGGCTGCTGCCAGATGGAATACATATTCCTGCCCGGCAACCGCATCAACGATTACCGCCTCATCAAAGACATCTCCTCTGATCCAGCGGATATCAAGACCGTCCAACGGTGTTAAATTAGAACTTTTTCTGGCAAGGGCGCTTACTCTCAAACCGGCAGCAACAAGTTTTCGCATTAAGTTGATCCCCGCAAAACCGGTTGCCCCCGTAACAAGGACGGGGGTGCCATCTGGAATCTGACATATTTTTTCATCTATCATATACTAATTTCCTTGCCTGAAGCCTGGGGACTTTCGTCAGTTTCTGTCCCTCCATTAATTCTTAAAGTTACAAGAAACCAATTGACATGACAGCTAAAATTGATGGCCTCTATAAAAGTTTTTTTCATCCCTTCTGGAGGCCATCCTGTAACTTTTACTATAAACCATGCCAATAAAAATCTTGCAACGGAATATGATTGGATTCCAATTTTAAAACAACAGGTTAAGCTGTGCGATGGTATAAGGAAAGAGAGGAAATAAGTGGGGGCGAAGACGAGCAACAAAATTGGCCAGGAGTACGGTGTTTTGCCGGTGGAGGCGGGGTTGGCCGTCATGACGCTGAATTTAAACACCAGACTTCTTGCGTCCTGAATAAAAGGATTATCCCTACCTGGCGCGTGGGTTTCGTCTACCTGGTGGTATCTCGACTGGTGCTTGTGCCGGGTGCTCAGCTGGCGGATCAGTATGAAAGCGATGTATTTTGTTGCTGTCATGAAGGCCAGAGGTCTCAATGTTTTCGGGAAAGAAGGCACATGAATCAGAAAAACAACTATTGAAGTCGGCAGTGTGGTATAGTATTGACCATTTTGGCTATTTCTGGTCTTTACCAAGAGTAAATTCAGCGACGAACAGTAAAGTTTGATGGAATGGTTACAGGTTTTTGGTCGATTTTTCTGGATTGACTCATAACGGCGGTATCTTAAAGTTTTACGAGACCATCAATTATGGAAAAGAAGAAAAAAATTCTTTTAATTAAGGCGATTACCAGCATTGCTTTCTTTGCAGTTCTGCTTTCTTTTGTTCAGGGGCGTGAACTTTTCGCTATTTTTTCCCGTATCAATTGGTTTTACTTTACCCTTTCCTTCATGATGGTTCCGGTAATGCTCGTTGTAAGTTGTCTCAAGTGGAAAATTCTGCTTGATGCCGGCGGACATAACGTATCGTTTTCCAGGTTGATCGCCTTTTATCTGGTAGGGTATTTTTTTTCCAATCTTCTTCCTTCAACAGTGGGAGGGGATGTCGTTCGTTCCTTTTATGCCGGTAAAGAAATAAACAACCAACCCTACGCGGCTGTTACTGTCTTTATTGAACGGTTTTCAGGGATTTTATTCTTGCTTGTTCTTGTTATCCTGGCTCCTTTATGTCGGCCGTCTTTTTATAGTAATTCGTATTTTGTTATTCCAGCATTGTGCTCATTGTTTTTGTTATCTGCTGTGATCTGGATATGGAGGGTAAAAGAGCCGCTTGTTTTGAGTAAATCGCTTATGTCTTATGTGTTTGGTCGGTTAAATGGTATAAGTGAGCGGGTGCAGGGTGTGCTTTTACGAAAATTTTTAGCATTTGTGGAACATTTGTTTCATACCTTCTTCTTACGTTTCGAGAAATTTAGCCGTGAATTAGGCAAGGCTCTTCAATTTATTCACCGGGACAGGGCTCTTTTGTGTAAACTTATTGCCTTGACAATGTTGTTTTATTTCCTTACTTGGTTGAACGTTTATCTGGCATTTCTCGCGTTTGGCAAAAAAATTGATTTTCTTACCCTGATTGCTCTGGTGCCTACTATCATGTTTGTCGCTCATCTTCCGGTTACAGTGTTGGGTAATCTTGGATTTTTTGAGTCCGTGTTTGTTTTTTATTTTTTGTCAATCGACGTTCCAGGCGCTGAAACATTGGCCATGGGGCTTTTGTTGCGTTTGAAAATGCTCAGTCTTGGCGGAGTCGGATGTGTGGTGTATCTGCTGCATCAGCAGGCTTGGGGGAGGGTACCTGTTCAACAAGAAGAGGGGCTTTGAGCAAGGTTTGAGTATGAACGGACAGGAGACAGGAGGAGTTCAGCGACATTTGGGTAGGCCCGGGAATGTTCTGCGGAAGTATCAGCAAACAGTGACAGGTGTTGATAGCTGGCTTGCCCTTGTGAAATACGAGTTTATAGAGTGCTGTGTCACACCCGTTCCCGGTTGTCTGGGCAGATTCCTCCGGTCTGTTTTTTATCCCTTTCTCTTTGAGTCTTGTTCCTATACGGCGAAAATAGGTAAAAATTTAACTTTGCAACAGCCTGCAAAAATTTCTCTTGCGGCCAGGGTTGTTATAGAAGACCTTGTTACCTTGAACGTGAAAGGCCAGGGGATAGGGATTATTTTAAAAGAAGATGTGCGTGTGGGGACAAAAACCATTCTTAGTTGTCCGGGAGGGTTAATTGTTATTGGCGCAGGAACAGTCATAGAGTCACAGTGTCGTCTTGGATCTCTTAAAGGGCTTACTGTCGGGCACTCCTGCCATATCGGACAGCGGACATACCTGATTGGTGCGGCACATGCTTTTGACCGTCTGGATGTGCCCATCATTGAGCAACCACAAACCTGCCGCGGAGAGACCATTATTGGTGATCATGTAAGGATCGGGTACGGGGTAACAATTCTTGATGGTGTCAGGATTGGCAGCCGTGCTCGCATTGCGGATGGATCGCTGGTGTTAAAGGACGTCCCTGATAACGTTTCCGTGCAAGGTATTCCGGCTGTTCAAGTGTCATCTGGGGTGTGATGAGAATGAGCTTGATAGGCAGCTTGTTACGTTGGTGTCCAGGGGCTGCTGGTCTTTTGTTGCGTCAGAAGTTTTATCCTTCTTTGTTGGGGTCTTGTGGAAAGGGCGTTTTGTTTGGCCGATTTATAGACTTGCAGAATGCAAAGAATATACATATCGGGAATAATGTGGTTATCAGCAATCATTGTTGTTTGCTGGCAGGCATTGATGGGAACGGTCAATCCATTATGATTGAAGATAATGTTTTTATCGGGATAGGGACTCTTCTGCAGGCCGAGGCCGGGACTGTCCTTCTCAAAAAAGGGACGAACCTGGGAAGTGAGTGTCGTGTTGTGGCCAGAACACCTGTAACTATGGGCCAGAATGTGTTGATGGCCGCATATTGCGTTATTGGGGGCGAGCTCTGTTCTCCTGGAGATATTCTGAGTAATGCCTCCACAAAAATAGGTGATAATGTCTGGCTTGGAGCAAGGAGTCAGGTCTTATC
>JANMTN010000307.1:0-17345 GCA_031390685.1 Desulfobulbaceae bacterium | reverse complement strand
TAGGGCGGAGCGACCACGTGGGGAACACCATTGATGAACAGTCGGGTGTATTCTATCTGCAGGTCTTCGATGTAATCTGCAGATTGTTCCAAGGCGTCTCGTATCTCCTTGCCTTCGGTGATAGCGCCAAAGGTACCCAGAAGGTTGTAGAAGACCTGAAAAAAATCATCATTCATCCACTCCGCGTCCGGGTATTGCATACATTGAGCCATGAAACGATAGAGAGAGGAGATATCTTGAGATGTAGTTGAATCTGACATAATGAGAAAAAAGCTATGAAGTAATGGATGGTTTTAATGGAGCAACCCGGGAAGCTCAGGTCAGGACAAAGGTGTAAAATGTATCATAATGAAACATATGCCTTCATGACGTAACCGTTTTTAATTAATTAATTATTTAATCGAAGATTGACGTGACTGTCAAGGGATATCGTTTTAATTTATGCTGTTAAAAAGAGGTAATAGTTAACAAAGATTTCTTCGAGGATGTAACCGTGGAAATGAAAAGCGATCCAGCGAGTGTCAATAAAAAAAGGAGTTTCGGGCTGATGCCTGAGACTCCTTTTTCATGGGTGGGGTGAATGATGGGACTCGAACCCACGACTTCTTGGACCACAACCAAGTGCTACCACCAGCTGAGCTACATTCACCACATAAATTATCACTATTATATACCCGCTGCCGCTGGTTTTGGCAAGGGTAAAATTGCAGGAACAGTCAAAGGATGAAGAGGATTTTTCCCTTGTTTCCAGACTGTCCCTGATGTCGCTCTTGTTGTGTCCTCAGGGGATTATTCATCAAAAATGACTTACAGATCTGCCTTGCAGTGCATGCATTTCTGGGCCTGGGCCTTGATGAGTTCAGTACAGTGCGGACACTCTTTTTTAAAGTGGGTCTTGAGGATTTCACTGATAATCATGCCGCATTCCTGGGTCAGGGATGTGTCCCTGAAGGTGTGATTTCTGATGGGGTCAATGCAGGAAAGGTCCTTTAATTGTCTCAGGCAGGCGACGGCCTTCTGTCTGTTGGCAAGGTTTGCGGCTTCGTCAAGGATCAAGGTCAAGATCGGTTCGATATTATGGTTTTCCACGCAGGTTTCAAGGGCGACAACGGCCTCCCGTTCCTTGGTGTATCTTGTGTTTTGCATTTTCACCGCCTCGGTGTCAATGATGCTGCCGGTGAAGGCGTATTCACTGGCAACCATCATCACGTTCTGTTCTTTGCTTCCTGGCAGCTGCATGCAGCGATAGGATCCCCTGTGGCCATACTGGAGTTCAATGTGCTGCCAGCCATTTTTAAAGACGGGGCATTCATTGTTCAAGCAGATAAACAGGACTTCTGATCCCCAGCCAAGGCCGTCACCGACATGGACCGGTGGCGCTTCGCAGCAGGACATCGGGGTCTGACAACGAGGGCAGTTATGAACTTCGTCAAGATAACTGAAATCACGGGTAAACATATTTATTTCTCCTGAATGGGATGAGTCGATTTGTAAAAAAATTTACGGGTTAACTTTATTCTCTTGAGATGTTGAAAACTCATTGAACTCCCTGGTCTTTTTGCTGCAAAGATTCGGGGGCGGGGCATTGTGTTCCTTCCGACCGAAGGATTGAAGGGCCTCAGCCAGGGCCTTTTACCACTCCGTAGAAATAGAGAATGAGGAGCCAGCAGACCAGGATCAAGATAAACAGGATGTTGACTGATCGTTTGTTGCTTTCAGGTAGTTTTGTGTGCAATTTATCTGCATTTTCCCGGTTTTCTTGCATTTTATATATCTCCCTTTATCCCCGTTCTGGTCAAGACCTCATCAACAGCCCGGGCCTGCTTCATCCTCGCATCGAGGAAGGCAGGAGTGAGATAGGCGCGGTTCTGACCCATCAGGTCACAAAGTTCGAAGATCTTTCCTTCCTCCGCCAGGGCGATGATCTGCAACAAATTTTCGGCGAAGCTGCGGACGATTTTTCTGCCGTCACCACTGGTGGCCATGATCTCGGCATAGGTGCGGGAATTCTGATTATGCACCCGGGCCATGGCCAGAATACCGTATAATGAGGTGAGGGTGGAGTGGCTGCCTATATCCTTGCAGTTGATGCCGTGCTGCCTCAAGACGGTGGCCAAAGCCACGGAGATTATGGTCGGCAGTTTCTGGCCGACCCCCATGAGCAGGTCATGTTTGTCCGGGGTGTCCTCGAAGATGTCGGCGCCGTGTTTGTAGAGAAAGGCCTCAAACTCGCCGCAGAAACTGCCGCTGCGAGGCGTTCGGACTACCGAGGCGTTTTTGTCTTTCATGGTCACTGCCTGGGGGCCCCAGAGATTGTGGACCAGCATGATCTCGACGCCCTGACGAGTCACATCCATGGCCGCCTTCAGGGTATTTTCAGATTCACCGGCCAGCAGGATCAGGGCCTGGCCGTCAAGCAGCAGGGCGCCGTACTGGCGGATGATGTCAGCCGTGACCGAGATGGGGACGCAGATGATGACTACATCAACCTGGGGGATCATCTCTTCAGGCCGCAGGATAGTCGACCTGCCGGTGATCAGGGTGCGGTAGCCTTCATTCTCAAGGCGATCAGCAAACCAGCTGCTCATCTCGCCGGTGCCGATGAAGCCGAAGGTCTTGATCTTCTTGACCCGCATGTCCACACGAGGGAAGGAGCCAAGCAGCTTCAGGGAGCCTTCTTCCTGAATGATATTTTTTTCGATACTTTTCAGGGCACGGCTCAGCTGTTCGTCGCCGACATGTCCTTCTGCCTCGATGTAGATCTGCAGTTTCTGGGTCTTGATGTCGTTTTCCGAACGCAGATCCAGGATATTGATGCCGCGTCGGGTGAACTCACCGAGGATATCAACAAGCATACCAACCCGGTCTTTGAGCGGTCGGGTGATGATGGCTGTGGCGTCATATCCTGTCTGGCTGGCCAGATTTGAACCAAGGACGGCAAAACGGGTGCGGTTGTGGGGAACCACCTCCCTGGCCATGATCTCCAGACCATGACGGCGCAGCAGTTCTTCTGATTCAATGACCGCATGATCGACGAGATTGCGGCTCTGAATATCGGCAAGGGCCATGTCGATATCCTGGACCGTCATCAGGGTGGCCCCGGGATAGTTTTCGGCGATATAATCTTCGCACTGCCGGAAGACAGAGCTGCGCCCAACGATGATCTTTACCGATCTGTTTCCGTCTTGCTGCCGCAGGGCGCCAAGGGAGAGGTGGATGGGAAGGACGATATTGTCAATCCAGTACCCTTCTTCAAGCTGCTCCATGAGACGGAAATACTCTTTGATCTCGCCTTCCCGTGTATTGTAGATGGGGATGAGGGCCAGATCGGTCTCTTTGTTGACAAAGGCATTGATGATGTCTGGGATACGATTATAGAAGCGAAGAGTGGGGTCAGGGGTATATTTACGGGCGGCCTGGCAGCCGTCTGAGCCATCGGGCCCGAGGGTGGCAATACTGATCATGGTTGATTCTGCTGGTTAGAGGTATAAAAGTGTTGAAGCTCCTCAGAGTATATAAATTATTCCGGCAGAATAAACATTCTTAGTGGGTATGACAAGTAATCCCTCTTTTTTTCTCATTATCATGAGGTGATAGTGAGTCCATTTTATAATATTTTTCATCATGACATTCTGGTCAGATGGATCAGAAACTCGCTGTTCCCCTTGGGACCGACAAGAGGGGAGCGGGTAACTCCCTGGCTGGTCAGGCCAATTTTTTCGCTGAAGCGCAGGATCTTTGTAATCGCCTCTTCGTGAAGCAGGGGGTCGAGAATAACCCCGCCCTTGGGGATCTTCTCTCTGGGGAGTTCAAACTGCGGTTTGATCAGGGCGATCAGGTGGATTTCTTCACCAAAAAGGGGGAGTAGGGGCGGAATCAGTTTAGTCAGCGAGATAAAAGAGGAGTCAATAACGGCCAGTTCAATGGATTCAGGGATCTGATCCTTGCTGATTGTTCGGGCATTAAAGCGTTCAAACACCACGACCCGGGGATCCTGACGCAGTTTCCAGTCAAGTTGGCCATAACCGACATCCACCGCATACACCTTACGGGCTCCATGTTGGAGCAGACAGTCGGTAAAACCGCCGCTTGAGGCGCCAATATCCACGCAAAGCTGTCCTGTGGGATCGTAATCAAAGGCATCGAGAGCGCCTTTTAATTTTATACCCCCTCGGGAAACATAGAGACAGCCTGGCTTTACCTGAATCCTGACATCAGAGTCAAAAGAAGAACCCGCTTTATCTGCCAACTGTTCATTGACCAGAACCTGCCCGGCTCCTATCACCGCCCTGGCCTTAGTCAGGTTCTCGGCCAGTCCAGAAACAACAAGAATTTCGTCAAGACGTTGTTTCACTGGGCCCGCAGAACTCTCTTACAAGGAGGAGAGTTTGGTTTTGGCCTGTTGTGCTTCGGGGCTGGAGCCATAGGATGTTATGATTTTCTGGTAAAGGATCTTGGCCGTATCCTTATCCGAGAGTTGCTCAAAGGCCAAGGCTTGTTTGAGCAGAGCTGCGGGTGTTTTTGGATGTTTAGGCTGGCTGGAGATGATCTTTTGATACTGAAGGATAGCCTGATCGTATTCTTTTTGCTGGTAGAGAGATTCGCCCATCATGTAACGGGACTGGATGGCATTGGCGCCATTGGCGTTTTTATTGAGAGAGGATTCAAATGCCTCATAGGCCTCCTGGTAATTTCCGGCCTCGTATTTTTTTTGCGCCTGATTGAAAAGCTCATCAGTGGGTGTTGCGGCAGTGTCAGCCGACTGCACCTGTTCCTTTTTCGGTGCTGGCTCCGGTGCTGGTACGGCTGGATTTATTGAGGCCATATCGGCGGGAACCGGCTCGGTTGCCGGTGGAGGCGTATGCACGCTTGAGGGTGGGATACCTGTCTCTTGTTTCATGGCTGCCGGCGCCTTTTCCTTCACCTGTTTTTTCCGTTCAGCCTGAACATGGGCAATGCCTTGGTTGCTTCCAGCTGTTTTTACCTTTAATCTTGCTGCTTCAGCAGCATCGGCAGCGGCGCGGGCCTTCCGTTCCGCCTCTTGTACCCGTGCCGCCTGGAGGGTGGCCACACTGTCCTGTTGTTGCTTGAGTTGATCATTAAGTTGGGTGATCTTGACTTCGGTTTCAGAGGATTGCTTGCTCACTATTTCTTGCAGTGAGGTCTCCAGCCCTTTGTTTTGCTCCTGAAGCTGGCGATTGGTCACGGCTGTGGTCTCAAGTTCACCCTTGAGTGCCAGAATTTCCTGTTGCATCTCATTTAACTGCCCGGATGAGCTGGCCTGTTTCCTCTGCATCTCGCCAACTGTATTGGCCTGCATATCTTCAAGCTTTTTATTTACTGCCCGTAACTGATAGGAGAGGGTTTTAACCTCGTCCTGTCTTGCGCATTGGACAAGAAATGGAGTTAGGGAAAGAAGGACAAGGAGAGTAATAAGAGGTTTATTCATGGCATATACCTGTTCAATGATATCTTTTTATAAAATATTATTTTTTAGAGGACCAACGGGGATATGTTTGGTTGCCTTTTAACGAGAAAAGTTGCCGCTGATAGGTGCCGTTTTTCAGGATGGCGTAAATTCTCTGATTGCCTCCTTCCCGTTTTGCGAAGATCAGTTGTCTGCCATCAGGAGACCAGTCTGGTGACTCGTGATGACCAGAGTCTTTGGTAACCTGAACAGGCGTGGCCCCTACTTCTGGAGGAATGATACAAATCTGGTATGAACCATTTGTCAGGCTGGAATATGCCAGAAGATCCCCTTTGGGAGACCAGGAAGGTTCGGCATTTTCTGTGCCCTGAAAGGTAAGTCTCTGAACATTTTTACTGTTGAGATCCATGAGATAGATTTGTGGTTTTCCACTGCGGTCAGAGACAAAGGCGATTCGTCTTCCGTCAGGTGACCAGGCTGCCGAGACATTGATTCCTGAACGTGCAGTCAGTTGTTCCAGAACGTTCCCTTGGCGGTCAAGAAGATAGAGGTCAGGATTCCCGTCCTTGCTCATGGTCAAGACCATTTTTTGCCCATCCGGCGACCAGGCGGGAGCCAGGTTCATACCTTTACTTCTTGAGAGGGCCTGGGTCGAGGTGCTTTGGTTGAGGCTGGTGATATAGAGATTCTGATTGCCCTTATGATAGGAGGTATAGCTGAGGTTCTGCCCATCAGGGGTAAAACGGGGAGAGATCACCAGGTTGCGATGGCGGGTGATTTGTCTTGTCTTGTCGCCCAGGATGTTTGTCAGGTAGGCCTCTTTGGCGCCACTGCTGTTTGAAATAAAGGCGATCTGGCTGGAGGCAATACCTGGTTCACCGGTGAGCTCCTTGATGACATTGTCACAGAATTTAAAGAGTATTTCCTGCTTCTGTTCCTTTGTTCCTGTATATTTTTTACCGAGGATCATATCGCCTTTTGCTGTATCCAAAAGGCGCATCTCATAATTGATTCCTGCTGGCGCCATGGAATAAGTGCCAAGAATCGCATAGTCGGCACCAAGTTGCTTCCAGTCAGACGACGAGGAATCAGAGTAGTTCTGATGGGGGATAATGGAAATGATCCCATGGAATTCCAGCGCTTTTTCAAGGATGGTGGCCATCTCACGGCCAAGTCCCTGTGCATCACCGGACGTGTTGGTAAACGAGGGAACGGCCATGTTGATCTTGCGTGTTCCTGAAGCGGTAATGTCGAGATAGACCTTCCCTTCTGCGTGCGCGGAAAGGATGGTATTGCCCAGGAGCAGGAGGACACCAAGAAGGATCGTGACTGTTGAGCGTATCTTGTTCATAATGTCAGAAGGGTAAAAGGAAAAAACAAGTAAGGGTTTCAATACCCAGGCGGCCTAAGCAAATAACGTAATCATCTGAATGGCAAAAGGAGCTGTGAGAAAATGATCAGAAAAAAGTTGTTTCGTTACGGTTCCTAAAGAGTGTACCACTGATGGATGAAAAAATCACTGAATTCCGCTTGGCTTGAAACGGAGGCCTACTTCCAGACGCTGTTTTTGCAGGGCCGGTGGCGGCGGGGGCAGTGGATTTGAGGCATCCAGAGTCTTGAGAACAAACTGATCAAAAAGCCTGTCTCCTGATTCCTGTTCGAAGTCCTGGCTGACGATCTGCCCGTCACTGGCTATGGTAATGCTGACTGTGGCGAGAAGATTGGGCTCCCAGGTCTTGACGTCGGGTGGTTGCCAGTGCTGTTGAACATGGGCCATGATGGTGGCATAATATTGCTGTTCCAGTACGCCCATGTTTTGGGCATTGCCGGCGCCGGCTTGCGAGGATGCCGCCGAAGATGCGCCGACACTGCTGGCGCTGCCACTGCCGCTGCTTGAGGTCCGAATCTGCTCGCGCACGGCGTCCCGGGCGTCTGCCGAAGCAATTCTAGCTTCCAGCTCCGCTTGTTTGGCTTCAAGTTCCGCGCGTCGGGCCTCCTCACGGGCCGCAGCCAGTTGCCGCTGCCGTTTTATGGTCTCCTGGACCGTGGTTTCTTTTTTCGCCTCTTCCTGGAGTGTTTTGGTAATGTTTTTCAACTCTTCTTTGCGGATTTTGGCATCTTCAGCGCGGGTGTCAGGAATCTCCTTGATCTCTTTTTTCAGTTTTTGTTTTAATGGCTTGATCGAGATCGCGTCGACTGGCGCCGGCGGCGCTGCGGGTTCAGGCGCGACTGCAGGTTCCGGAACGGAAACAGGAACAGGTTTTTCAATGGGAGGAGGGATCTGTTTAACAACCTCCGGCTTAATTGTTTCCGTAGGCTTGGGTGGCGCCGGAGGTGCTGTTTCCTGCTTTACCTCCTGTTTTGCTGTTTTTTTTGCCGCCGGGGCCGCTGGTTCGTTTTTGGCAGAAGGTTCGGCGATGCCCACCAGATCAATAGTGGTGAATTCTTGGGGTGCGGGCTTGCGAGGTATCAGTCCGGGCAGAACCATAGCGCTGAACAGGACAAAAAGATGGAGGCCGATTGCCAGATTAAGCGGCAGCTTCCACTCGCTGGGCAGGGTATTGAGAAACATATGTTTCTGTGGATGTTGAGACACGTTACTGCTTTTCTTCAATTGGTTTGGTGATCATTCCGAGCTTCGTAAATCCTACTGCTTTAATGTCCGCCATGATTGAGGCCACCAGGCCATACGCGACATTTTTGTCAGCCTTGAGCAAGATGAGTTCTTCCTTGCCTTTTTCATCCATTATCTTTTTTAGTTGTTCCAACAATATTGCCTGGCTGTATTCGATCTTGCCAAGCATGATCTTGCCGTCCTTGTCAATGCTCACTACTATGGGATCTTCTTTCTGACGCAACGAATTCGCCGTGGTTTCCGGTAAGTCCACATCAAGCCCCTGGGTCATCATCGGGGCCGTCACCATGAAGATGATGAGCAGCACCAGCATGACATCCACCAGGGGTGTTACATTAATATCGGCAACCAGCCCTCTCGGGCCATTGCCCCTGCTTGATCCCATTCCCATTTGATTTATATCCAGTAAAAAAATAAAATTACGAATTACGAATTAAAAAAAACAGACGAATCGTAATTTGTAATTAGTAATTCGTAATTACTTCGCTATCCGCGGCCAATCATGTCGCGTTCAACAAGGTTGAGGAAATCGGTGGAGAAATTCTGCATCTCGCCGTCAATATAGGTCAGTTTGTTGGCAAAATAATTATAGAAGATAACTGCCGGAATGGCAACGGCAAGGCCGGCGGCGGTTGCGATCAGGGCCTCGGAGATGCCAGGGGCAACAACGGCCAGGGAGGCGGAACCGCGCATGCCGATATCGTGAAATGAGGCCATGATACCCCAGACCGTGCCGAACAGGCCGATAAAGGGGGTGGCGCTGCCGGTGGTCGCGAGAAAGGGGAGGTATTTCCCCATTTCCGCAATCTCCTGCGATTCTGCCTTGCGGATGGCCCGTTTCAGATTATCCATGGTGGCCATCTGCATATCCAGTGTTTCCGTCTGACTGTTTCCATCCTTACGGCTGCGGATCTTGTTGATCTTTTGCAGCTCGGTAAAGCCTGCCGAAAAGATAGTCGCTTCAGGGCTGTATTCATATTCCTGGGCACTGTCATAGGCGTCGCTGAGCTTGCTTGAAGACCAGAAGGCCTCCAGGAAATCCTGGGAATCGGTCAAGACTTTTTTAAAGAGGCGTACCTTGATGATGACAATGGACCAGGAGATTACGGAGAAGAGAAGGAGAACAAGCATGACCAGTTGTCCAACTGGACCGGCCTGTAAAATCATGTTAGTGATCGAAAGCTGCACGTGTGTGTTTCCTTAGGTAGTTGGAATGAATTTTATGCTGATACACAAAGATTTATTGCCGCTGGTTTATGTCGTTCAGAAAGAACTGTCAATGATAATGTCGTGAATGACTTCATCAGGGGTCGTACTGGAAAGGGTCAGAAAGTGCTGATTATTCCTTCGCAACCCGTAAATATACATTGAGTTTAGTTTTGTGTCGTGACGCTGTCGGACCTATAAAATACTCCATTTGGATAAAATATCAACTGCCGGCTTTAAAGTATAATATTTCCTGCCAGGCCTCTATCCGGTCTTTATACATATCGATTGCAGCGATCATTCCACACCCCGTGCAGACGGCCTTGGCTTGGTGTCAGTGTCCCTTCAGGCGCACTTTTTTCTGATTGCAGTAGAGGCAGGGAAAGATCGGTTCCTTATAATTAAAGTCTGCTGATAATGTGGCGGTACCGGTCATGGCTTCAGGTCAGAGACCAGGGTGCAGGAAAAATCAACCTGAACGGCGATTTTTTCTTTGACGCGCAGTATTCCTTTCAAAAACCATGAACCGGCAACTTTTTCCTTCAGATTTACCTGCATCTGGATGATGCTGCCCGGCCCAACTGGACGTTTGAAGCGGGCCCCGCCAATCCTGGTGAGGACCGGAATGCCGGGATGTATCTTCTGCTCATCCTGTACCATCATGGCAATAAGCAGGGCGCCGGTCTGAAACAGGGCCTCGCAGAGAATCACCCCCGGCAGGATCGGGTTTTCAGGGTAATGCCCTTTAAAGATATCAAGGTCTGCCGGGATGGTTTTTTCCGTAACCATGGTTCCGCCCTCATAGCTGACAATCCTGTCAATCCAGAGGAAGGGCGGCCGGTGCGGGATCAGGGCGGTGATAAGCGGGTCAAGGGTCATGGCGAATCATAAGCCTCCGTTGACATCCAGTACCGCACCGGTAATGTAGGAGGCCTGCCGGCTGGCAAGAAACAGCACCGCATTCGCTACTTCTTCCGCTGTGCCGAAACGGCGCATGGGTACCAGTTTTTTGTAGGCCGCCAATTGCTCGGCGCTCAGATCGTCAAGGAGATCGGTGGCGATAAAGCCGGGAGAAACACAGTTGACGGTGATCTTCTTGCGGGCTGTTTCCCTGGCCAGGCTTCGGGTCATGCCGATTTGTCCCGCCTTGGAAGCCGCGTAGTTGGTCTGACCGGCAAAACCGAGACGGGCAACAGGGGAGGTGATATTGATGATCCGGCCATATTTCTGTTTCATCATCAGGAGTACCGCCTGTTTGGACATATTAAAGGTGCCGGTGAGGTTGACATCAATGACCTGTTGCCAGTCCTTGCTGTCCATAAGGGCCAAGAGGCCATCGCGGCGGATACCGGCATTGTTGATCAGGACATCAATGGCGTCAAACTCCTCCTCCACCTGTCGAAAGAACTCCTCCACCTGTCGGCTGTCGGCGACATTGCACTGGTGCAGTTGCAACCTGTCCCCAAACTGGTCGCATTCCCGGGCGAAGGCGCTGGCCGCCACACTGTTGCTGCCATAGATGCCGATGACCGTCGCGCCCTGCCGGAGAAAGGCCAGGGTGATGGCCCGGCCCAAGCCCCGGCTGGCCCCGGTGACAACTACTTTTTGCTCAATAAAGGTGGTCATTCTATCTGATTATATGCTGTGGATATAGCCGTCAACATCATTGGCGACGATGACCCCGTAATTGATTGCCCCGAGCCAGCCGGACATGATGATCCCCACTGATCCGACATGAAAGAGCCCGGGGACCTCTTTGAAGAGGGAGCGGGAGACGGCCAGGCCCTCAAATTTGGTGCCGAATGAGGTACCTCGGGTATGCAGGGTGTAGCGGTTAAAGGTCTTGGGTGTTGCCGCCTCCAGCCAGTCAATTTTTTCGTTTACTCCAGGAAAATAACGATTCAGGTCCACCAGGGTCCGCTCGATGAGGGCCTGTTTCTCGGTTTCATAGGCAGCCGGGGTGAGGGCGTTCCAGTCATCAAAACGGCTGTTCATGGAGGCGACAATGGTATGGCGATCGTGACCAGGGCGTGTTTTCGGGTAATAGACGGAGAAGGTTTTGGAGCGGGTGTGCATGTCCAGCAGTTCGGAAGAGTTGAAAACGGGGGCGGTGGAGGTGAAAAGGAGGTCGCCCTTGTCCTCAATGGCGGCGTCCTTTTTTAACCCGATATAGACCTGGCAACTGGAGTTGTTGACCCGGATCGCATCGGCCTTTTCCAGGAACTCCGGAGAGAAGGCGTCCCGTCCCGCCAGATCATAGATGGTATTGGTAATCCCGCTGTTGGAGACCACGGCCGGGGCGGTAATCACCCTGCCGTTCACCTCTACGCCGCGCACCTTGCCTTTCTCCACAATGATTCTGCCAACCTTGGCATTGGTGCAGATCATCACCCCGTTTCGCTCCAGGTCCTCGGTCATCATCTGGATGAGTTTGTCCGTCCCACCTTCAAAGGTGAAGACCCCCTTGTTCATGAAGTTGGAGAAGACAATGCCGTAGGTGATGGCCGGATCGTCAAGGGTGGAACCGTTGGCGTAGGTGATGGGCTCCATGAGCAGGCGATGCACATCCGTTCTGCCGGGAAAAAATTCTTCAAACAGCTCCCGGGTGGTCATGGTCTGGTCATCGTAAAAGTTCATCCCTGCCACCGTGGCGAAGAACCGATCGATAATCGTCTGGGAAATCTTGAACTTCTTGATCAGCAGTGCGGTGAAATCAATCCGGTCAAAGGTGGTTTTCAGAGAAAACTGCGGATTGTCAAAGACGATATTTTTGAGCTGGACAATGGACCCTGTTATTTCTTTGGTCCAGTATTTTTTGCAGGTTTTGACCATGCCGTAGGGAAAGCCATGCAGGGAGATGTCGAAGATATGGCCTTTGCGCTTGAACCAGGCGGCAAGCCCCCCCAGCTGATGGTGGAACTCAAGGAGCAGCACCTTGTGGCCGCAATAAGAAAGCCGTTTGGCCGTGGTCAGGCCACCCAGGCCTGAGCCGATAACAATCACGTCATAGCTGTCAGCGGCGTTATCTAAAGAGAAAGGCATGGAGTTGTTCTCTATTTGTTTGCTTATTTGCTTAGAATCGGGACAGAATATGTTGGTTAACCATGGATACACCACTCATCATGGAGCCGACAATACCTAAGAAGCCCTGGTCGGTGCCGGCAAGAAAGAGATTGTCATAGCCGATGTCGCCATCCTTGATCTTGTCAGGACAGCCGTAAATAGCGCCTTCTTTTTTGGCGGTAAAGCGCTCTATGGTAAGAGGGGTAAAGGTATCCTCATATACAATATGTTGACTGAAATTACCAATGATTTTCTCGAGCACCTTTTTCGACTGGCTGGCTGTGTCGCTCTTGGCCGCAAGGTAGGCGGGTCTGTCAACGGCAAGAGACTTCCAACTGGCATAATCAGCAAGATGGGTGGCGCGAACCTCAAGATATGTCTTCGCCTCAAGCCCCTGGAAGTTTCCGGGAAAGCAGATAACGCCACTGTTATAATCAACGCGCTCTTCAGGCCGCTGGTACCGGAATTTATGGCTGGTGTTGTAAAAAATAATGGTTTTATCCTTGGGCAGAACCTCCTGACAATCGGCGGGTAGCCGGAAGATGGATTCGACAAAACCAAGACGGGGTTTGGGCTTGGACACAGGCGGCACAGCGAGAGCTGCCAGGGTTTCTTCATAGCCGATGGTTGAGAGCAGGGCGTCGCATTCTATCACATCGCCGTCTGCCAGTTCCACTCCCGTCACCTTTCTGTCCTGAAGGATGATTCGGGCCACAGGGGCCTGCAGGCGGATTTTGCCGCCGAATCGCTGATACTGTTCGAGCAGGATCTCCAGAAAATCCTTGATACTGCCCTCGGGCCGGAACATCCCTTCCAGAAAGATCGCCCGGAACATGATCACAAACTGGCCCAGATCCATGTCATTCTCGACGCTTGAGCCGTAATACATCAGGGGACAGAGCAGCATGTCTACTAATAGCGGGTCGTTGAGGGTCGCGGCCAGAAAGGTCCGGGCCGAGCGGAAGGGCGCGGGTTTGAACGGGTCAAATTCATTGATGATTTGCAGCAGTCTGATAAACCCCGGCGCGCTGCGGGGGAATTTGGTCACAATTTCATGGCGCAGGATCTCGAAATCGTTGGAGAAGATCAGTCTCTCCTGATTGACAAAGCAGATTTCGCTTGCGATCTGTTCATGAAACGTGAAGTCTTTGCGCCGCAGTTTCAGCTGGCGGAGCAGCCGGTTGAGCGGCGCGTTTTTATTGTGGGGCGGGGCAAAATTGGTGATGGCATGGAGGCCGGTCTCAAACAGGGAGTTGTCGCGATAATAATAGGAGTTGAGGCCACCGACGCGGGAGTGTTTTTCCAGGATCAGGACGCCTGGATTGAAACGGGCGAAACGAATTGCGGCGGCCAGTCCGGAGAGACCGCCGCCGATGATCAGCAGAGGGACGTGCACTTTTAGATGTTTTTGAGCATGGGTTCCAGATAGTTGACGCAACTGTCAAGGGAGGCCAGCTGCGGATAATCTTCTTCCGGGATCTGTAATTTATGCCGTTTGCGGAGCTCCATCACGATATCGAGAAAATCCATAGAGTCAAGATCAAGCTGGTCACGAAGCGGTAGCTCGGATTGCAGCCCGTCAAAATCTGCATCTTCATCTATGTCTTTGATGATCTCCAGAATGAGATCCTTAATATTGTCACGGGTCATGTTGGCTCCAGATTCGATCTTTCGCTAAAAAGAGTGATTTTTGTATATGTTATTGCGCATAGGTCGGCGTGAATGAGTGCATTTATCCAAGCAAAACATTCTTTATACCATACCTTGCCACTCTTTTTTATATATTTTTTGAGAAATACTTTTATTTCTTGTATTTTTTGACAATAACAACGGAATTGATACCAACCATGCCAAAAGAGTTGTTGAGAATGGTGGATATGGCCGGAAGTTGTACCGATTTGTTGACGACCATGTTGGGCAGGGCGCATTCCGGATCAAGGTTGCTGACATTGATGGTGGGATGGACCTTGTTATCCTCAAAGGCGGGCAGATTGCCGGCAAGTTCAAGGACACCGGCGGCCCCCATGGCATGACCAATGACGGATTTGGTGTTGTTGATATAGGTGGACGGCGCTTCGCCAAAAACCTGACGGATGGCCTTGCACTCTTCAATATCTCCCTGCCTGGTGCCGGTGGCATGGGTATTGATGATATCAATATCGGCAGGTTGCAGACCGGCGCGATGCAGGGCCTGCTGCATGCACTCTGCCTGTCTCTTGCCATAGGGAAGCACGAAATCACGGGCATCGGAGTTGATGCAGTAGCCAGCGATCTCTCCATAGATTTTGGCCCCGCGCTCAAGGGCATTTTCCAGTCGTTCCAGGACGTAGATGGAACCCCCTTCTGAAACCACAATCCCGTTTCTCGCCATATCAAAAGGCCGGCAGGCCATGCGCGGATCTTCGGCCTCACCGAGTGCGCCCTGGGCCTTGAAGCTCGCGAAGATCCCGAAGGAACCGGTTGACTCAGAGATACCACCGGCCAGGGCCATGTCCACTTCGCCCAGACGGAGCATCTGGACACCTTGAATCAGAGAGGCATTGCCGGCGGCGCAGGCAGCGCCAATGGCGTAATGGGGGCCGGTGATCCCGAGGCTCATGGTGATTTCGCCTGCGGGGTTGTTGAGAACGGTTCGGGGATTGTGGTGGTGAGTCCAGTAATTTACGTCATAATTATACTGACTGATATTAAAGATTTCGTTTTCTGTCTCTACGGTGCCATGTTCGGTGAGGCCCACATAGACCCCGATGCGGGAGCGGTCATAGTAATCAATATCGAGTTCCGCGTCGGCCATGGCCTCGTGGGCGCAGTAGACACCAAGGCAGCCCGCCCGTGTTCCCCGTTTATTTTCCTTTTTTTTACGGTATCTTGTTTCGTCAAAGGTGCAGATCCCGGCGGGCGCCGGGCCGAAATAGCGGAGATCGATCTCTGTGATGCCACTGGTTCCGGCCAGGAGTTGCTCGCGAAAATCCTTGAGATTGTCAGCGCCCGGCGCGGCCAGGCCGATCCCTGTTATGACGATTCTTTGCTGATTGCTATTCATGATGGTTGATTGACGAATGGAGGTGGGCTTATTATAAACGGGTTAAGTTATTTTAAGGGCCATTACAACATAACCGTTACATCTTTGACCATTTTGTTGCGGCTTCTTATGCCGATCATGATATTTTAATGTTACGGTTGTTTTTTGACAACGGCTCAGGGTATCTTGAAAAATCAAGCTGGAACCCTGCATATATAGGATATATTGCTTGACAATTCAAGAGGAATGCAGGGAGGCATGGAAAAAGTGCTTCTTATTAGAGATGGAATTCCGGTTTTTTGGAGGGGAAAATGGAACCTTTAGTCTATGATGTGGTGATTGTTGGGGCCGGTCCGGCCGGGATCCAGGCCGCAATCCATGCGGTTCGCAAGAAAAGCAGGGTCTTGCTGCTTGGGCGGATTGAACGGAGTTCACTCTATTCTGCGCATGTGGAGAACTATGCCTGCGTGGAAGGGGTGAAGAGTGGCCAGGAACTGCTGGAGGCGGGGATTGCTCAGGTCAGGGGATTTGGCGCCGAGCTGCTGGATGACGATGTCTTGAAGATCCATCAGCTTCAGCAAGAGGCATTGTTTGCGCTTAAACTGGAAGGCGGCGCCACTATCACCAGCCGCACGGTTATCTTTGCCACCGGCACGGCCAGAAAAAAACTGAAGGTGCCGGGCGAAAAGGAATTTGCCGGCCGCGGGGTTTCCTATTGCGTGGATTGTGACGCCAATTTTTACCGGAACGCCACGGTTGCGGTCGTCGGTAATGCCAGCGCTGCTGTTGACGGGGCCTTAACCCTTACCGGCTATGCCTCAAAAGTCTATTTGATAAGTCAGGGACTGGTGGCCTCAGCCGATATCCTGGCAAAGCTGAAAAGCTCTACTGTTGAACACCTGTCCGGCACCTGGGTCAAGGCAATCCAGGGTGAGAAGGCAGTGCAATCCATCCTCCTTGACAACGGGAACGAGGTGATGGTCGATGGCGTTTTCATCGAACTTGGGGCCAAAGGAGCCATGGAACTGGCCCTGGAGATAGGGGTCCAGCTTGATCTGGATACCATGACCCATATCGAGACCAATAAGCTGGCCGAGACCAATGTCCCTGGTGTCTATGGTGCCGGAGATATCACCGGCTATCCCTATCAGATGGCCAAGGCGGTTGGCGAGGGCTGTGTCGCCGGCATGGAAGCGGCGAATTTTGCCCGGAAACAGAAAGGTGAGGCTCTCTAATTTTTTGCGGTTTCCTGTACCTGGTCACCGTTTCAGTCATAAACAAACTTTTGAGGATGAATCATGCCATCAACCACAGAAAATCTCATGGATGCCTTTGCCGGTGAAAGTCAGGCCAATCAGAAATACCGGGCCTTTGCCAAAAAAGCGGAAAAAGAAGGTTTTGTCAATATTGCCAGATTATTCCGCACCACGGCCGAGGCCGAGCGCATCCACGCTGAGGGGCATCTGAAGGCCCTGGATAAAATCGGCTCGACTGCCGATAATCTGCAGGAGGCCATTCATGGCGAGACCCACGAATTTCAGGATATGTACCCGCCTATGGTTGCCCAGGCCGAAGCGGTTCATGCCGCGTTGTACACCAAGGCCCTGGAGGCCGTGGAAAATGGCGTGGATCTGGACGTGACAGGCTTTTACCTTTGCCCGGTCTGTGGTCATATAGAGATAGGGGCTCCCCCGGAAAAATGTCCTATCTGTGGCGCTAAAAGCCACATCTTTGAGCAGGTCAGTTAGTTCGCACACCTTTTGGGCTATTCAGTCTTTCCCTATCATCAAGGAGCGGATGGTTCATGATGATAGAGAATTATTTTTTGCTGTTGTCCGTTTGAAAATCCTTTTGCCATTCCCATTCCCCCCTGTCATTTTTCCGTTCCAGCGCGCATTCCTCTTTCAAATAGTCCAGTCCGGCATGATTGGTCAGATCAAGATGAATGGGAGTGACTGAGATATATCCGGCGCTGATGGCGTTGGCGTCCG
>JANMTN010000268.1:0-3272 GCA_031390685.1 Desulfobulbaceae bacterium | reverse complement strand
AGCAAATTAGCAAGCAACGTCCCGCCAGACTCCCGCCAGACTCCCCCGCCAGACTCCCCGACTATGGCGAGGAGCGCTTTGTCACCATCGGCCTCTTCAACAGCGATGTCGTGGTGCTGATCCACACCGAAAGCGATCACGAAATCCGCATCAAATCCATGCAAAAGGGTACGACCAATGAGCAAAAAATCTTCTATGAAAATATCTGACGAATTCGACGAATTCCCTGAGGTAACCCAGACCGACATAGACCTGGCTCGCTTCCGCATCAACCTGCAGGATGCCCCCCGCAAGCAGCGGGTCAACATCATGCTAGATACCGGCGTGATCGCCTATTTCAAGAACAAGGCCGGTACTCGTGGATACCAGACACTGATCAACAACGCCCTCAAACAGGCGATTCAACATGAAGAGCTGGAGCAAACGCTACGCCGCGTCGTTCGGGAAGAGCTGACGCACGTTCACTGAATCCGCATTTAATCCTCATTCATCGGCACCCGGATTTTGCCAATCAGGAGGTCTTGTCGTGGTCGATGTGGTAGCGGTGTCGTGGATCTGGCTTGGTTTTGGTGACATTTCGGTGGCTGACACCAGAATCAGGCTGCAATTGCCAACAAAGGCTGAAATTCTGGTGCGGACATGGGTTCACAACTGACATCCCAGCGTCCTTTGATTTCAATCAATACAAATGGTGGCGGTCATGGCAGGGTCAACAACCTTTCACATCGCCATACTCGGACAATCCAGATTATGGCGGGATCTATACGGTAGACAAGACGAAACGGGGGATGTATCAGCTCGCGGATTGTTCTTACGCCAAATTCAGGGACAACACGACCGCTTTCAGGAAAAGAGGCCAGTTGTTCTGTCCGCGCAAATGCTTCGCGCACCAGCCGTTCTCCCACTTCAGGCACCTGTTGCCCGGTATACCAGGCAAGTATATCTTCAAGATCACACAGCGCAGATTCAGCGAATTCTATCGGTTTCGACATCACACCAGACCGAGGCGTTTTTTCGCATCCGCAAGGCAAACGGTTCGACCTTCGTCTATATCCGCAAAACCTTGCAATACCGCTTTCATAAACGCCCGCTCTTCGGTAAGCGCTTCATAATCCTGCAGAGATTGAATAACTGCAACACCTCGCCCACGGTTTGTCAGCAGAACTGGGCGGTGGGTGGCGTCTAGTTGAGATATAACCCGACCCGGATTTATTTTCAGGTTACCCAGAGGAATAACATCTTCTGAAAATTTAACAGTTGGTTGCATGACAACCTCCTTGAAACGATTTTTATGACCTGATAATAGCACCTGTTAAAAGACCATTAAAGTAAAAATTATTATTCCCGTTTTCGCACCAGAAACATCACCGCCACGCCGGTCTGAATGCCAAATACGTTGTGGCAGGTGCCGCTGATCTTCGAGTTCGCGCGAACGTCGCTTTTGGTGTCAACGATGTAAACATGGTCGAATTCCTCGGAGATCATCTTGCGGAAGCCGTCAAAGGTGTGGCTGTCGATAAAGCTCCGATTGGTTATGAAGGCAATGATGCCGTTATTGTCCAATCGGTCGGTAGCCCAACGGAAAAAGCGTCGTGCAGCATGAACGATGAAGACCACAAAATATTGAGAATATCCTGTGGCCATCAGTAGCCTATAAAAGCTATCACAATTGCGGTTGATTATTTAACGGATGTTAAGCGTGAAGACAACAAATAATTATATTTAATTTCAATGTGTTGAACGAAGCAAGATTCTTAAATGCCGTTTAAAGCCCGTTTAAATTGTATACAAAGCACACAATTTAAACGCCATTGTTTGCAAGCTCCCATAATGATGCGCCGCTTGTTGTTCGACATCGAACGCTCTTGTCTTTCATTCGCATTTCCGTCAGGAGATTTTTTACCTTATTACGTTTCTCGTTACTGAGAACCGCAGGTAGCATTGAGAACAGCAACTCTTCAAACTGGGCACGCGGCGTAGGTCCAAACTCTCTTATGTGTTGGAGTACAAATTCCTTGAGGCGAGCCTTTTCAATGCCACGATTACGAGTGTAAACAGGCTTGCTGTTGGTCGCAGCAGCGACTTTTGCCGAGACAAAGAAACCCGGCTTCCTTCCTTCAATTAAACCGGCTTTACGCAGCATATTCGCGGCATCATCGGTAATCGGTTGGCGTTTTTGAATCCGGTCAAGAAGAATGACTTTTGATAGCGGTAAATCCTGTCTCTCCAGCAGCAGCTTGGTATAGTTTTCGTCGATGACGTGACCGAATATTTCGAGCACAACTTTTCCTGCTTCGGATTTGCTGTAATCAGGAAGTGGAAAGTACCTTTGTCGCTGGGTCATGATCATGGTGTGGATGCCATGGCCGACGGTATCAATCATGTTCAGGTTGACCATACCTTGTGCCAGCCAGTGATTGCGATAGCGTTGCGGTGTCCGTTCACCGATAAAATAGTCTTCCGGCTGGCCATCAAAAAAACTTCCTGCGTTTTCAAAAATCAAACGATCAACTTTTTCGGTCACAACAATACGCGAGCACAGGGCGTAGTCCTGATGAGCAATGCAGTTGTGCAACGCTTCAAGGATTACGCGCGTATCGTATTTGTTGACCTCTGTCGCCAGTAACTGGTTGTCGGGAAAGATTTTGTACTTGATGTTGCGAATACGGTGGAGAAGAGCGGTCGTGGCAAAGAGGAAAGGAGGTTCAAAATGCTCATAGGCGCGCTCCTCACCCTCAAGCTTCCAGGTAATCTGTGTCATGGCAGGAGAAAGAAAGTGGACGGATTCAGGTTTGCCAAGCAGTATCAAGGCGGCGCGGGTGATATTGCCTTGAATGGTAATCTTTGCCTTATCGAGAAATGTGCGCGTATCCCAGCCGGTGATTTCACCAGCAAAAGATGAGTTCTGATTCTTCTCGCTGAATTTTTCCCGTGCCAGAGCCAATGCCGCCGGGTCGAGGTCTTCAAGCGAGGCTTCCGGCACGATCTGGGCCGTCCAATCCAGCACCTCAATCGTCTCGGCAAGAATGCTCGACAGGCGCTCGGGCCGCAACTCGACCAAATTGTCGTAGATCCGCTGCCTTGCCTTGTCATGAGCGTACACCTGGAGACGTGGTTTATGGTGGGGGACATGGAACACCCATATCCGTATGACTGTATCGGACGTAATAAACGGCTCAACGCGAAAGCCTTCCGAATCGAGGTTTGGGCACTTCGTGAGGATGCGCAAACGGATGTTTTCTGGGGTGTAGTTGTGCAGATTTTCAATGCCG
>JANMTN010000255.1:0-5427 GCA_031390685.1 Desulfobulbaceae bacterium | reverse complement strand
GGGTGAAGCCGCGCAGGATCAGATCGTTCAGGGTCACCACATTTCCGGCCTCGGTCGACATCATCTAGCCGTCCACCAGCAGGAGCTCAGAGTGCAGCCAGTATTTGGCCAGGGGCTTACCGGTCAGGGCCTCGGCAATGGCGATTTCGTTTTCGTGGTGCGGAAAGATCAGGTTCCGGCTGCTGGTATGGATATCGAGGGTCTTGCCGAGATAACGGGTGGACATGGCCGAGCATTCGATATGCCAGCCCGGCCGCACGTTGCCCCAGTCGGTCTCATAAAAAATTCCTTTTTTCAGCTCCGCCAGGGTGGAGCGCTTGAGCAGGGTGAAATCACGGGGATTGTCCTTTTCGTAGTTGTCGAGATCAACGGTGCGGCCCAACTGGATCTTGCTCAGGTCAATGCCTGACAGACGGCCATAGCGCTTGAACTTGGAGATGTCAAAGTAGATGGAGCCATGTTTTTCATAGGCGAAGCCCTTATGGATGAGCTCGTGGCTGATCTCGATCATGTCGGTGACATGCTCCGAGGCCTTGGGATAGCCGGTGGCCCGCTTGACCCCCAGGCTGTCGATGGCCTCCATGAAGCCGTCAATGTATCTGCTGGTGAATTCGGAAAGCGATAGGCCGGCCTTGCTGGCGCCGTCGATGGTATTGTCGTCAAGGTCAGTGAAGTTCATGTACGAATCCACTGTCAGACCCTTGCTTTCCAGGTAGCGGGTGATCAGATCGGTGACGATGAAGCGTCGGCACAGGGAGAGATTAGGCGCTTCATAGGCGGTCGGCCCGCAGGTGTAAAAGGAGACCTTCCCTTCGGTCTGGGGGGTGAAGACCTCTTTTTTCTTGCTCAGGGTGTTGAAAAAACGCAGTTGCGATTTTTTTTCGCCGGTCTGGATCTTGCGGGTAAAGAGAGGGGTGCTCAGATAGCGCTCGCCGCTGTCCGGGAGCAGGGTGACAATAAACCCGTCCTCTATCTTTTTGGCGAGATTGATGGCGGCAAACATGGCGGCGCCACTGCTCATGCCCACCAGCAGCCCCTCTTTGCGGGCCAGCAGCCGGGCCATGTGAAAGGCGTCTTCATCTTCAATATTGACGATCTCGCTGGCTCTTGATTTGTCAAAGATCCCGGGGCGATAGGACTCCTTCATGTTTTTGAGCCCCTGGATCTTGTGGCCCAGGAATGGCTCGACGGCAATGATACGGACCTGGGGGTGGTGCTCGCTGAACCAGGCGTATAACCCCATCACCGTGCCCGAGGTGCCAAGGGTGGCCACAATATGGGTCACCTGTCCCTCTGTCTGCTGCCAGATTTCCGGGGCGGTGGTGTTGTAATGGGCCTGCCAGTTGGCCTCATTATTAAACTGATCGGTGAGAAAATAGCGTTCAGGATGTTCACGGGCCATGGC
Source organism: Desulfobulbaceae bacterium (assembly GCA_031390685.1). Taxonomy (GTDB): domain Bacteria; phylum Desulfobacterota; class Desulfobulbia; order Desulfobulbales; family Desulfocapsaceae; genus UBA2270. The sequence continues at coordinate 4,022 of JANMTN010000255.1, read as the reverse complement.
GTAGGCCTTTTCAATGGCCCCATCGGTGCTGCGGTGGGCCGGAGTCAGCAGGATCTCGGCGCCATAGGCCTGCATGATCTTGCGGCGCTCCAGCGATGCGGACTCGGACATGATCAACTGGCAGCGGTAGCCCTTGGCGGCGCAGACCATGGCCAGGCCGATCCCGGTATTGCCGCTGGTGGCCTCGAGGACTATCTTGTCAGGGGTGAGTTCGCCGCTTTTTTCTCCAGCCTCGATCATGGTCAGCGCAATCCGTTCTTTTACCGAGCCGCCGGGGTTGGAAGATTCCAGTTTTCCATAGAGGCGAACCCTGTCATTGGGGTACAGCCGATTGATCCGAATCAGCGGGGTGTTGCCAATGGCATCTAAAACTGAGTTATAGAGCATGAGTATCCCTTAGAAATTACGAATTACGAATTAAAAATTACGAATGAATTACGAATTATGAAGTGAAGTCCATGATGATTTTTTATTCATAATTCGTAATTAGTAATTCGTCATTGATCGGTCAAGTTCTTTCTCCGGCGGGGAACTCGTCAGTTTCTCTGGCAGGAGTGGGACAGGTACCAGAGGCTCATCAGGGCATCCCTGATTTTTTCGTCCTCAATACCGGCAATCTGTTTCTGGAAGGAATCCTGGGCGGCGGGGGAGGGCTGGATAAAGCGAACGGTTTGTTTGCTGCGCTCGACGGTCTGGCCGCTGCTGGTCAGGATGAATCTGATGTCTTCCAGGCGGGAGAGACGGAGTGAATTATTGACGATTTCCAGAAGCTGAATCTTCTGGAATTGTAATTGCTGCATCCAGGCGGAATTGGCAATCTCCAGCCAGAGGACATTGCCCACGATCTTCAGGGGGCGGGCGTGGGCGCTGGTGGTCTTGTCAACCAGTTTGTCCCAGTGCAGGAACAGGCTGTGGGCGTCCAGCTGCTGCCGCCATCCTTGTTCGCTGGTAATTTTGGAAAGCAGGGTGGAAACGCTTTTCGGCTCTTTGCGGCCATTGTCTTTCATTGTTTGCAGGAGGGGCGCCCAGGAATCACGCCGCCGTTCAAAAAATAATTAAATATTGAATACCGTAACCGGCACCTTGTATAGCACCTTGTATGTTATCTGCCGTTATAAGATAAGCAAAAAAGCACTGCTTATTTCATAACGGTTATTTGTATGTTATCTGCCAGACGCCACTCAAAGAAACAACCGGAAAAGATTGGCTGTTTCTTTGAAGCGGCATAAGGTGCCGTAAACAGAAAGAGCAAAAAAAACCTTGCTCTTTCTGTAACGGCTCCTAAAGACTGGCGGTTATGGTGCGGACGTAGCACTGAAGCCCGTGGACGATTTCTGCGGCCAGGGCGTCCTGATAGCCCTCTTTTTTCACTTGGGTTGCGTCTGTCTTGTTGCTGATAAAAGCCATTTCAATCAGGATTGCTGGCATTTCCGCACCGATCAGGACATAAAAAGGGGCCTTTTTTACCCCGAGATTTTTTACCTGCAGGTACTTTCTGTCGGTGAGTCCTGAGAAGAGCGCGTCCTGAACCTGCTGGGCCAGCCGTGACGATTCATCAATCTTGGAGTTCTTCATGATATCGGCGAGGATATTCTGCAGGTCGCTCAATTGATGTGTCGATGTCGCGTTTTCAAGGGCGGCCACCCGGATGGCCTCGCTATCGCTGCTCAGGCTGAGATAATAGGTCTCAAAGCCATAGATCTTCGCGGAAGGATGGGCGTTGAGGTGCAGGGAGATAAAGAGGTCAGCGCCATTGGTGTTGGCAATGGCGGTTCTCTGTTCCAGGGAGATAAAGGTATCATTGTTTCTGGTAAGAATGACTTCGTAGCCCAGATCCTTTTTGAGCTTGGCAGCCAGTTTTTTTGCCACTTGCAGGACAATATCCTTCTCATTCATGCCAAAGGCTGAGGCGCCAGGGTCTTTTCCGCCATGACCAGGATCGAGCACGATACGGCGCACGCCCAGATTTAATTGCTGGGCCAGGGAGAGCGCGGGGGAGGCGATGGGGGCGTTGAGTTCCGGCGCCGGTTTCCTGGTTTTTTTGGAGATTTTGATCTTTTTGTAATCCTGAAGGATAAGGATCGGTGATTCTTGAGCGTTGGTAGCAGGTGATACGGAGGTGTTCTGGGACTGCACCGTTGGCTGCGGGGTTTTTTCCGCGGTGGCGACAACTGCGGCGTTGCTTTGTCCATGCACATCAACAATTACCCGGAAGGGGTCGGGCAGGCTGTAGATCTTGTAACTTTTGATGGATTCGATGTCGAGCACAACCCGCACTATATCAGGGGAGAACTGCGCGGTGCGGATCTGTTGAAGCAGGCCGTCTTTTATGGGGACAGGGACGCGGTATTTGGGCTCAATGTAGCTTTTGTCAAAATCGATGAAGAGACGCCGGGGTTGTTCCCCTACCTTTTCCAGCAATTCTTCCTTGAAGGTGACCGGGCGAGAGGTGTTAATCACCACCCGGGTATAATTGTTGGAAGACCAGTACTCAACCGGCAGGACATAGGTCCGGTTTTTTACGTTCGGCAGTTCAATTGCCTCTGGCGGCGGAGAATTATCTGAAGCAGATTGGGTTGTATTCGCGGTTGTTGCCGCTATTGCAGGGGGAAGAGGGGTGTTATAGTCCTTGGCCAGGGACTTCAGTTTTTCCATGGCCTTGTCCATCAGGTCGCCAGTATAATATTCGGTGGTGATTCTGGTGTATATCCTGGCGGCTTCCTGGGGATTTTCTTTTTCTTCAAGCTGGATACGGCCTTGAGAAAAGAGGGCATCATCGGCCAGTGGATGCCAGGGGAAAAGAGTGGTGACTTCCTCGTAATATTTCAGGGCCTGGTCCAGATCGGCTGCGTCTTTGAAGTGTTGGTACCTGCTGTATGTTACTCGTCCCAGCATGAACAGGCTGGCACCGGCGTATGCGGACTGGGGTTGCAGGTTATGGATCCTTTGAAAATTCTCGATCACTGCTGTCCAGCTTTCCTTGGCACTGGCGCGTTCTTTGTCGTTTTTCAGTTCAGTGAAAAAGGATGTCGTCTGCTCGAATTCTTTGGCCAGACTGGCTTCCTGATCATGGCCTTCTTTTGCTGTCATGGGCGCATCCGGGGCCTCTTTGCCCGGTACTGTTTCCTTGCACAAGAGAGGACGCGCCGACAATTGCAGAATGCTCAAGGCGATACAGAGAGAAATGACGATAAAACGACGCATTAGTCAGGGTCTGTGTTTGTTTTTTGGCAAAAAATATGCCAGTAGCTCATGAGGGAACAGAAGTAACTATTGAAAAGGGTGTATTATTTATTGAATTGTGGGAACTATACATAAAAGCTGTCTGTATGGCAAAAGAAAATATGGAATGAATTCCGGTCGCCGTTCTTCCCTCATCGTGTCAGTCTTTGAGCAGGACCTCCAGTTCATACAGGACCTCAAGGGCCTGCCGGGGCGAGAGGGTGTCAGCCTTGATCTTCTGGAGATAGTCACGCAGAGGGTCCGCCGGCGGGGCAAAGAGAGAGAGCTGGCTGGGGTGTTGTTTCTTTTTGCCCTTTTTCTCGCCGCGATCTCTGGCGATGCAGGGGGTGCCGTCCCGGTCCAGTTCTCCGCTCTCGATATTGGCCAGTATCTCGCCGGCCCGTGCTACGACCCGGGGAGGCACCCCGGCGAGTGCCGCCACCTGGATGCCGTAACTGCGGTTCGTTCCGCCCTCCACCAGTTTATGGAGAAAGATAATGGTGTCGTTCCATTCGCGCACGGCAATGGAATAGTTGCGCACCCGGCTCTGGGTACGGGCCAGGTCGGTGAGTTCGTGATAGTGGGTGGCAAAGAGGGTCTTCACCCCTTTGTCGTTTTTGGCGACCAGGTCCTCGGCCACGGCCCAGGCGATGGCCAGACCGTCAAAGGTGGAGGTGCCGCGGCCGATTTCATCGAGGATCACCAGGCTGCGCTCGGTGGCGTTGTTGAGGATGTTGGCGGTCTCGTTCATCTCCACCATGAAGGTGGACTGGCCGCGCCGCAGGTCATCCATGGCCCCG
>JANMTN010000229.1:0-1860 GCA_031390685.1 Desulfobulbaceae bacterium | reverse complement strand
ACCCCGGCATCAATGACCGGGTGATTACCGACCTCGGCAAAATCGCGCACCCGCCGCAGCAGCCGATTGGCAATCCTGGGGGTGCCACGGGACCGGCGTCCAAGCTCAAGGGCGCCGCTGGCATCTATCCGCATCCCGAGGATCAAGGCCGAACGCTGGACAATGACGACCAGCTCCTCAGGGGCATACAGTTCAAGACGGAGAATAACCCCGAAACGATCACGCAGCGGCGGGGTAAGCAGACCCGTGCGCGTGGTGGCCCCCACCAGGGTAAAGCGGGGCAGGTCCATGCGCACCGACCGGGCGCCAGGCCCCTGGCCAATAATCAGATCAAGCTGAAAATCCTCCATGGCTGGATAGAGGATCTCTTCCACCGCGTGATTCAACCGATGGATCTCATCAATAAAAAGGATATCCCCTTCCTGGAGACTGGTGAGGATGGCGGCCAGATCTCCCTGCCGCTCAATGACCGGGCCGGAGGTTACCTTGATCCCGGCATCCATTTCATTGGCAATAATATGAGAAAGGGTGGTCTTGCCTAAGCCCGGAAAACCATGAAACAGGACATGATCGAGAGGCTCGCCGCGCCCTTTAGCCGCACGGATAAAAATATCCAGGCTCTTGCGCAGGGCTTCCTGACCGATATAATCAGCCAGCCTTTTTGGCCGCAGATCATACTCAGACAAAGGCTCGCGACTGACAGACCTCGGGGTGACCAGCCGCTCATCTACACCTATTTCTTCCTCAATATTCATGCCAGTGTCCGCAAGGTTTCCCGAATAAGTTCTTCAACCGACATGGCGGCAAAAGAGGCGTCCCCTACCCGTTTCTTCACCGCAGTCAGGGCCTGCCGGGCCACAGGATCAGGGTAGCCAAGATTGACCAGCACCGACAGGGTATCGGCGACAGCGCCGCCTGAGGCCAAAGACTGAATTGTTGTTTTTCCTGCCGCCCCTTCACGCCCATCTGATGCGCCCTGGAGATGGCCCACCTTGTCCTTCAACTCCACGCAGAGCCGCTCGGCCGTCCGCTTCCCCACCCCCTGCAAGGTGGTAAGGCGGCTGATATCTTCACGGACTATGGCCTGACACAACTCCGCCACCCGCATCCCGGACAGGATAGCCAGACCAAGCTTGGGGCCAATACCAGAGACCGTCTTGAGGACAAGAAACAACTCTTTTTCCTCCACCTCCAGAAAACCATAGAGGACAATGGCATCCTCCCGGACATGGGTATGGATGTGAAGAAAGACCTGACTGTTTTTTTCAGGCAGACGGGCCACCCCGTCCGTGGAGAGAAAGACCTCATACCCCACCCCGCTCACATCAATCACGGCCCGGTCCGGGCCTGTCATCAACACATTTCCTGTCAGGGTGGCAATCATGGTTTATAGGGAAGAATAAAAGAGGAAGAGAGGATGAAGACTATAGACTAAAGGCTGAAATTTTATATAGTCACGCATTGTTTGCCCATAATAACCTTCAACCTTCAGCCTATACACCTGATCAGTTTTGCTTACAGATGATGGGCATGGCAGATGGCAACCGCCAGGGCGTCTGCGGCATCGGAGCTGGGCAGAGAGGAAAGACCCAGCAGCACCCGGACCATATGCTGCACCTGCCCCTTTTCCGCCTGACCGTAACCGACCACCGACCGTTTCACTTTTTTGGCGCTGTAGTCATGGACACCCAGGCCATTCTGCATGGCCGCAACCACCGCCGCCCCTCTGGCCTGACCAAGTTTCAGGGCAGAACTGGCGTTGCTGGCCATGAACACATCCTCCACCGCCGCGACCTCAGGGGTGTGGAGCTGGATTACCTCATTGACCCCATCAAAGATCTCATTGAGACGGTGGGCAAA
>JANMTN010000189.1:0-9781 GCA_031390685.1 Desulfobulbaceae bacterium | reverse complement strand
CAGACACCCTGCAAGTCCCGTGGGGCTGGTTTCAGCTCCTGCTGTCAACCACCTTTCTCCTGCATATTCTGGCCATGAATATCATGATCGGCTGGGCCATCATCACCTTTTGCAATCACACATTTAAGGAGGGAATACCGGACGAGAACCAACTGATCTCGCAGAAACTTCCCTTTACCATCGCCTTTACCGTCAACTTCGGCATTGCCCCCCTGCTCTTTCTTCAGGTTCTTTACGGCCACTTCATGTACACAAGCTCGGTGCTCATGGCCGTGCTCTGGCTCTCCATCGTGGCACTCCTCATTCTTGCCTACTCTGCAGCCTATGTCTATAATCTGCAATTTGCCACGATGTCTGGCCTGCATACCTTGGTCAGTGGCATTATTGCTGTACTCCTGCTGGCCATCACCTTTCTCTTCACCAATAACATGAGCCTGATGGTCAGCCCTGAGAGTTGGGTCCGCTATTTTGATCATCCGCAAGGGATGCTGCTCAATTTTAGAGACCCCACCCTGCTGCCACGCTTTCTGCATTCCGTGTTTGCCTCGGTGGCGATAGGTGGACTCGCCCTTGGCCTCTACTATGATTTTCAAAGACGGCGCGGCAACCATGCAGCGGCAGCCCATATTCCCTCAGCCATGAAATGGTTTGTTTATGCCACCATCGGCAATTTTGGTATCGGCACCTGGTACTACGGCGGCCTGCCCGCAGCCGTACGTACCGTGACAGGAGCTGCCGGCGCATTTTTACTCTGCTTTCTCCTGGCCGGCATTGCTGCCGCGATTCTGTCGCTGATCTATGGCCGGCAAAACCGTGTTCGCCATGCTGCCGGCGCCGTCCTTGGGGCCATCATCTGTATGGTGACGGTCCGGGAACTTGTCCGCAGGCAGACGCTGGCCCCCTGGTTTTCCACCTCAGACCTGGAGGTGGTACCCCAATATTCACCCCTGATCCTTTTTCTGTTGATCTTTGCGGCCGGCCTGTATCTTATCTGGTGGATGATCAAACTTGTCCTTCCGGCTGACAAAGAAGTGCAGTTATGAATTATCCTGTCTGGCAACTGGACGCCTTTGGCGGCGGCCTGCTCATTGCCATCATTGCCATCATCCATGTCTACATCTCCCACTTTGCCGTGGGTGGCGGGCTTTTTCTGGTCCTGACCGAGATGAAAGGGCTGCGCGAAGGCTCATCCGAGATCCTGGCCTACACCCGCAGACACACCAAATTTTTCCTGCTGCTGACCTTGGTCCTCGGCGGTATGACCGGAGTTGGCATCTGGTTCACCATTGCCCTGCTCAGTCCTGCCGCCACCTCCTCCCTGATCCATATCTTTGTCTTTGCCTTTGCCATAGAATGGGTCTTTTTTCTGGCCGAGATCGTCTCCCTGCTCTTCTACTACTACACCTTTGACCGTCTGAGCCCTAGAAAACACCTGATTCTGGGCTGGATCTACTTTGGCTGCGCCTGGTTCTCCCTCTTTTTTATCAACGGCATCATTGACTTCATGCTCACCCCCGGGGCCTGGCTGACCGACAACAATTTCTGGTCGGGCTTCTTCAACCCCACCTTCTGGCCGGCCCTCTTCTTCCGCACCTTCATGGCCCTGATGATTGCCGGACTTTTTGGCTTCCTGACCAGTGTGAATATCAAAGATGCCCCTCTTCGCCACAAGATGATCCGCTACTGCGGACTGTGGCTGCTGCCGCCCCTGCTCCTGCTCCTGGGCTCCGCCCTGTGGTACAAGACAGCGCTGCCGCCGGCGCTACAGGAAATGATCTTCAACCGGGCGCCGGAGATGAAGCCCTTCCTGACCCTTTTCATCTGGCTTTCGCCGCTGATCACAGCCTTTGGCCTGGCCATGGCCATTCTCCGGCCACAGGGGGTGCGCCGACCGCTGGCCTGGTTGCTCCTGCTCCTTGGTTTCCTCTATCTGGGCAGTTTCGAGTTTATCCGCGAAGGAGGACGCAGGCCGTATATTATCCACGATTACATGTACTCCACCTCAATCAGAAAGGCCGACCTGCCCCAGATCCAGGAGACAGGCGTGCTCGCCTCCGCCCGCTGGGTAAAGAACAAAACGATAACCGCGGAAAACCGGATGGAGGCCGGCAAGGAGCTGTTCATCCTGCTCTGTCTGCCCTGTCACTCAGCAGGTGGCCCCTTAAATGATATCCTGCCCCTGGCCAGACGTTTTTCTCCGGCCGGCATGCGCTCCTTTCTGGCAACCATGGGGGGCCAGGCCAATCCCTACATGCCGCCTTTTGCCGGAACCAAGGAAGAACAATTCGTGCTTGCCGACTACCTCACCACCCGTCTTGTTCAAGGAATAGCGGAGAGTAAAATACAAGTCGGCAAAGAGACCATAAAAGCGGCGCCCTTTGACCAGGAGACGGCCGAGTATCTCATTCTCGCCAGTGCCGACAAGGGCATGTTCCTCTCGTCCGAACCTGAACTATCGGGAATTGATTTCTCCTTTGCGCCACCAACGCTGCGGGCACAGGTCATCCTGCGGGGAGAGGCCCCCAGTGTCATGACTGAAGAGGATCTCCAGGTAACTTACCGGATTGACACCGACAACGGGCCTCTTATCGGGGACATGACTATTGCCGGGACTGTTTTTGAGGCAACGCTTGCGAAAATCCCTACGGTCAGTAAAGACTTCCGGCCCTATCTCCTGGCAGAGGTCGAGGCTGTTAAAAATGGCAAGGTGGTTGCAGCCACCCGTCTCAAGATCGGGATCTCAACCGAGATCGGCTGCCGAAATTGTCACGGGGGGCCATGGCGACAACAGGGCCGCACCGGTCTGTCCCGGCAGACTGCCGCGGCGATCCTTGCCAGCCACGACAAACGCAGTAACACAAGGCTCAGTCAGAACTTTACGTCCGGCCAGATCGTGATCTGCCGGGACTGTCACGCCGACAGCAGCCGTGGGGCTACGGGACAACCCGGGCGGCTGAATCTCTCGGCATCCATGCATGGTTTTCATGCCGCCTATCTCTATAAAGACAACAACAGTTGCGCCTTCTGTCACGCCAGTAACGCCGAAGGCGCCACCGGCAGCCTGGAGGATCTGCATGGCACCCTTGGCCTTGAATGCACAAACTGCCACGGATCTCTCGCAGACCACGCCATGAGTCTGCTCAAAGAAGAAGAACAGGCTCAAAAGCCTGGAAGCGGCAAACTCATGGCCTTACTTGCTGACAAGGGGGAAGTGGCGCAGGCTACCATCAAGGGCCGGAGGCCGTGGACCATGGAACCCGACTGTCTGACCTGCCATAAGGGATTTCAGCCCCCTGACGTCAGCACCGCCTTTAACACCTGGAGCGCCGACAAGAAAGGTTTATTTGCCCACCGACACAGTGAGGAAGGAGTCCTGCTCTGTACCTCATGCCATGGTCCGCAGCATTCCCTCTACCCGGCTGACAACGCATACAGTACAGAAGCGGGAAATCTCCAGCCCCTGCAATATCAAAACAATCCCTACCCTATTGGGGCCGACCGGGGTTGCGCCGTCTGCCATACTGTGGCCATGGAGAATGAAGTGCACCATCCAGGCTCACTCGGAACCTTTCGCAACAGGGTAAAATAGGAAATGACAGGAAGTATGTCTCAGCCATTGATAATATCCTTCTCAATGGCTATTATCGTAATAGTGCAGACTTGGCCATGTTGGCAGCACAAACGGCCAAAAGTACAATGGCCCGCTTCTGCCGGGCCACTTTTAAATTTACAGAAAGAACGGAACACTAACCTTCAACTCATTACTGTATCATTTTCTTTTCATAACAACCCTTTACGACAGTCTGCTTTCTCCTTCCTGCCTCAGTCGAGAAGGAAGATAAAAACGTTTTGCTCTTCTGGCCATGGAAAAAGCCACGGCAGAACTCGGAAAACAACAAAGAACCATGCAAGTAGATGGTAAAAAAAGAGGGGATTTGGGGTTTGACCAATAATTCAACAAGGAGGGAAAAAAACATGAAAAAACTCATAGGGATTGCAGTTGGAATATTGGCCTTGGGCCTGGTTGCGACCGCCCAGGGAGAGGATTGTCCCAATACACCCTGGAGGAACAATGGCGGGAAGTCATGTCGGGATATAGGGCTGGATTCTCAGCGCGGGACCTGTCTCCCCGGTGACGAGTATGAGACGCTGTGCGACGACATGCAGACTGGGATCAAGACCTGCCCCGGTTCCAGGCGTTGCCAAGAGGAATTTCGCCGGGACCGCCGCCAACGCGAAGGCAGTCGTTATCGCGAGGACCGCTATCGCTATGACTATGACGACCGATGGTAAGAATGGAGGTGGTAAGCCCTTTCCCGGGTGGGCCCGCTTCAGGATTGTGCCGTGAGCCAGCTAAGGCCGGTTCACGGCACAAAGAAGCAGGTTCATGGAACAAAGCCGGCTCATTTAAAGTTACAGAAAAAACGGTATGCTAATCTTTAATTCATTACTGTATCATTTTCTCACCAGAAACCCTTGGTGACAGTCTGCTCTTTGCCCAATTCACCTCATCCGGGCGGGGAGGCGAAAATGTACAGAACACTATACATAGAGAAAACCACTGCAGATAGCTCAGGAAGATATTAAAGGACCAATCGTATAGATGGTAAAAGAGAAGGCATTTGGAGTTTGACTGATAGTTCAAAAAAGGGGGCGAAAGATATGAATAAACTAATAGGAATTGCAGTTGGAATGATGATCCTGGGCATGGTTGCGACCGCCAGGGGAGAGGATTGTCCCGGCACACCCTGGAGGAACAGCGGCGGGAGGTCGTGTCAGAACTTGGGGCTGGATTCTCAGCGCGGGACCTGTCTCCCTGGCGACAGATATGAGACGCTGTGCGACGACTCGTCACAAGGGATCAAGACCTGCCGCGGTCCCAACCGTTGCCAAGAAGAGGATATTCACTGGGGCCGCCGCTACGAACGCGAGGGCTATTATCGCGAAAACCGTTATCGTGAAGATCGTTATCGCGATGACTATGACAACCGATGGCAAGAACCCTGCTATTGGGACTTTACCAATAACCGACCCTGCCCGAGGGGATATATCAATCTTGATTGCAAAGCGAGCTGCGACAGTAGAGATTCGGGTTGGTAGCCCAGGTGGTCCGTAGCGGGGTTGTGCTGTGAACCGACCAGACTGAGGTTCACAGCAGAGGCCTCAAAACTGTGGCAGACTCTGAATTTGTGACAATTTTCCTGTTCCAAACGGTTGACCTTGCAAACGGTGGTGGTCAGATTACCATTGATCAGGACAGGAAAGATGCTACCAAAAAATTCAAACGCCTTGATGTGTCCATCAAAAAATGTCTGCTGGCGTTCACTGGGGTAAAACCGAACGAAATGCTTCCCTGAGAACTTGCTGGGCATACAGGAAAACTTCAACCGCACCGATTTCCCGGCAACGACCGCCGTTGCCACTCCCCAGTCCACCTCCGCTTCGCGCCAGGCATCCGGCCCACAGAGAATAATTCAACCACCTATCAATGATTGATTGGTAAGAGCCAAGGACTGGCGAGGTTTGAGGTCCCCGCTCCTTGTTTCCCCACGGCTCGCCGCAGATTGCCTTCTTGATGTGTTTTGCAAATGGCCTGTCTGCTGAGCCAGTGCAGCGATGTTTTCCCATAAACTTTATGGGCCGTCCTGATAAACTCGGATTGATCCATCACAAACATATCCTTCCCTCCAGTTAGAATTAAAAAAATCATTATGTTAACTGAAAAGCAATACTCGCCGATTGTCAAAATTGAGTGAGCACAACCAGGAATGGTTTGATAATAAGGAACACTTTACGCGGACAATGCAAAACACTATTGGCAAGTTATTATTATCAGATTAAGATGATCGTTTCAGGAATGCCTATAAACCGTTACGAAATAACCATTACATTTATAACCATTTCGTTTCAGATCCTTATGCATTCACGGTATTTCAATGTTGCAGTTATTTTATTACAACGGCTTACGCTTCTTACTATCAGCCCCTTTTTGCCATCGACATGCGATTAAGCGGTTACATCCTTTTTCCAGTAATCATTGTATTATGCAGATCCACCTGAACGGCAGTCCAAAGACCATCACTGAGTCAATGACCGTGGTCAGACTCCTGCAAGAGCTGGGTGTTCCCGCCGCATCGGTGGTGGTCGAACTGAATAAAACCATTATCCAGCCAGACTGCTATACAGCGACTTCTCTGCACGACAATGACCAAGTGGAACTCATCCGATTTGTAGGAGGCGGCTGACATGCTGACTGACATGCTGACTATTGGTGGACATACCTTCAACTCCCGGCTCTTTCTTGGCACCGGCAAATTTTCTTCGTCGGCGGTGATGAAAGAGGCCATTGCCGCCTCCGGCACCGAAATGGTGACCGTGGCCCTGCGCCGGGTCGATCTGAACAACCCCGAAGATGATATCATGACCGCCCTCGACCGGGAAAAATGCGTCTTTCTCCCCAACACCTCGGGGGCGAGAAATGCTGAAGAGGCTATTCGTCTGGCCCATCTGGCGCGGGCGGCCTCCGGTTCAAGCTGGCTCAAACTGGAGGTGACCCCGGACCCCCGCACCCTGCTCCCGGATCCGGTGGAAACCTTGAAGGCGACAGCGGAACTGGTGCGGGCCGGCTTTATCGTCCTGCCCTACATGAACGCCGACCCCATCCTCGCCCTGCGCCTTCAGGACGTGGGAGCCGCAGCAGTCATGCCTCTGGGCTCGCCCATCGGTACCAACCAGGGCATCCTCACCGCCTTTCAGATAGAAATCATCATTGACCAGGCCCGGGTGCCGGTGGTGGTGGACGCCGGGATCGGCGCCCCATCGCACGCCGCCCTGGCCATGGAAATGGGAGCCGACGCAGTGCTGGTCAACACGGCCATCTCGGTGGCCGGTAACCCTGTGGCCATGGCCCGCGCCTTTGCCCAGGCAGTTGAGGCTGGCCGTACCGCCTTTGTCGCCGGCATGGGCGGCAGGGGCAAACAAGCCCAGGCCTCATCCCCACTTGCCGGCACTCTTGCCACCGACCTGGGATTTTTGGCATGACCACCCTCTTTACCCTGCCTGATTTCAAACAGCTCCAGCAGACAATTCAGGACTGTACAACTACGGATGTGGAGCAGGCCCTGATCACCAAAAATCCTGGCATCCATGATCTGGCGGCACTCATCTCGCCTGCGGCCGAACCCTTTCTGCCGGAGATAGCCCGCCGCTCAGCGCTCCTCACCGCCCGGCGTTTCGGCAGGACTACCCAGCTCTACGCCCCGATCTACCTCTCCAATTACTGCACAAACCGCTGCGCCTATTGCGGTTTTTCCGTAAGCAACCATATTGCCCGCAGATGCCTGACACTCGATGAGGCTGAGACCGAGGCCGGCATCCTCTATGACCGTGGCTTCCAGCATATCCTGCTGGTTTCAGGAGAAGCAGAAAGCGCCGTTGATGTGGAATATCTGGAGGCAATCGCCCGCAGACTGCGGGGGAAATTTGCCGCAATCTCCATTGAAGTCCAACCGCTTTCCACCACCCACTACATCCGTCTGTTCAAGGCTGGTATCACCGCGGTAGCGGTCTATCAGGAGACCTATAATAAGGATTTGTACAAGCAGGTCCATCTCTCCGGCAAAAAAACTGATTATCACTACCGGCTGGAGACCCCGGCCAGGGTTGCGGCCTCCGGGATGCGCGAGGTTGGCATCGGCGCCCTGCTGGGCCTGACCGACTGGCGGGCGGAAGGGCTGGCCCTTGGCCTGCATCTGGCCTGGCTGCGCAAGACCTTCTGGAGCACCGCGGTCACCATCTCCTTCCCGCGCCTGCGGCCGGCGGCCGGCGCCTTCGCCCCGCTGGTCCCGGTCTCGGAGAAGAACCTGAGCCAGCTCATCTTTGGACTACGCCTCTTTGATCAGGATGTGGGACTTCTCCTCTCCACCCGGGAAGAGGCACGGTATCGGGACGGAATGCTGGGCCTGGGCCCCACCCGCTACTCGGCCGGTTCCTGCACCGCCCCTGGCGGATACTCCAACCCCGACCAGACAGACGGGGAACAGTTCAGCGTCGGTGACCAGCGAACCGTGGAAGAGGTAATCCTGGCCATTGCGGCCAAGGGATTTGATCCGGTCAGCAAGGACTGGGACAGCGCATTTCAAACTGAAAAGTAAAAGATAATGGCCGGATTCATGAAACAATTTTCATTCCGGCATCCTCACTTTTGCCTTTCACCCTTTAATTTTTAACAAAAAAAAACGGAGCATCATGAGCGATCTGAAAAAAATGTATTCCACCATCCTGGGCGATCACTTCCCCATGGATATGACCATCTCCTTCGGCGACCAGAAACTGGTCTATCGCAAGCGGACCTGGGGGATCAAGCAGGAGGATGGTTCCATTGACGAGCGCGGGGTTCGTTATGGCGAGAATCCGGACCAGGAGGCCGCCCTCTATGAACTGGTCAATGGCAATCTGACTCTGGGCGAATGCTCCTTCATCGAGCCCGGCAATGGTCTGGTCTCGGCTATCCGCGCCGAGGACATGCTCCAGGTCGGAAAACATCCCGGCAAGATCAACCTGACCGACATTGACAACGGCCTCAATATCCTTAAATATCTCACGGACAGGCCGGCCGCGGTCATCCTCAAGCACAACAACCCCTGCGGCGCCGCCTACGGCGACACCCTGGCCCATGCCTTTGACCGCGCCAACCGCTGCGACCGCATCGCCGCCTTTGGCGGAGCAGTGGTCATGAGCCGGGCCTGCGACAATGACACGGCCAGGCTCCTATCGCAAAACTATCTGGAAGTAGTCTGTGCCCCGTCATTTGAAGAGGGCAGCCTGGAGATTCTGAAAAAAAGCAAGAACCTGCGGGTCATCCAGATTAGCCGCATCGACCGCTTGGCCGAATTTGAAAAATTCCGCTTCGTTGACTTCAAGAGCCTGATCGACGGCGGCATCATTGCCCAGCAATCGGCAGTTAACTCCATCCGTTCGGCCGCCGACCTGAAACCGGCGACCGCCACCTGGAAAGGTGAGACCTTCAGCTGTGACCGCACTCCGACCCAACGGGAACTTGATGATATGATCTTCGGCTGGGCCGTGGAACATGGGGTCACCTCCAACTCGGTGCTCTATGTCAAGGATGGCTGCACCGTGGGCATCGGCACCGGCGAACAGGACCGGGTGGGCGTGGCCGAAATCGCCGTGCACAAGGCCTACATTAAATACGCGGATATCCTCTGCTTTGACCTGTACAAAATCCCCTACGCCGACCTGGCACTGCAGATCAGCCAGGGCAAACGGGACAAAGCTGACCAGGAGGCCATTGACGCCAAGGTCCAGTCCGATCGGGCCGGACTTCCCGGTTCAGTGATGATCTCGGACGCCTTCTTCCCTTTCCGGGATGGGGCGGATGTGGGGATCAGACAGGGAGTCACCGCCATTCTCCAGGCCGGCGGCTCTATGCGCGACTTTGAGACCATCCAGGCCTGTAACGAGGCAGAGCCCAAGGTGGCCATGATGCTTACCGGCCAGCGTTCGTTTAAACATTAAGGACAGAAAGAAAGGAACAGGGAATGGATATGTAGGTTGGGTCAGGTCCATATTTTTGCGCCGTAACCCAACCTTGTATGATCAAAATTAAAGAAAATATTGCGTTAAGGAGGTTAGGTAAGATTACATATTTCACCGGAGAGGCCGTCCCAACCTAAGGACTGGTTTTTGACCAGATCCTGTTCGTAGATTGGCCCCCCGCCCTATTCGCCAATACCGTGGAGTATCTAAGGCTTAGAGCCTG
>JANMTN010000154.1:0-2327 GCA_031390685.1 Desulfobulbaceae bacterium | reverse complement strand
GAAGCTCTTTTCTGAAGGCGAGGCGTCAGAAAAGATAAGATAAAACTTTTGAATCATCCATCTCTTTTTCATCAGACGACATCATGGCAACGTGTACTCCCGGTGACAACAGCTGTAAGCCTGTCAGAAACTATCGAAATGTTCCCCATTATGAAATTCAGATCATTTCTCGGTCGCCCGAGCTGGAATTCATTGCCAGTACCATCGAGTCCACCTTGTGTCATCTTGGATTTTCAGATCCGGACGTGAGCTTTGTGGATAAGGATGCGGCCAGACTTCTGGAGTTATTCTTTGATCAATATCATTTCAAGGATCCGGATCTGGCGTTTGCCGATACTGCGCAGGAAAAAGACCACGCCCTTCTCAGCAAGGTTGTCGAGGAGGATTTGTCAGATATCCCGAAGGATGATCTGGTGCGGGTCATGGCCTTTATCCATCGTGCCATCCAGCGGAGAACCAAAGGGGGCGATGAGTATCTCCGGTTTATCAATGAATAAGCCGGGGATTGAGTATTGAGTGGCGTGGATTAATTTTCAATTCCTTTCATTTTTTCCTGTGTGTCTTCACATAGTTAAAATCGCAGATCAGCGGGGCGTGGTCTGAGAGTCTGATGTCGGGGATGTAAAAATTGACGGCCTCGAGCTCCGGGCTGTGCAGGATAAAGTCGAGTTGACGATAAGGGGCATGACTGGGGTGTGAGGGGCGGCGCATGGGGTTTGCATCTTGCAGACCGGTGGCTGCCTTGAAGAGTTCCAACTCTCTGCCGCCGCCAAAGGTATTGAAATCTCCGGCCACAATCATTGGTTTGGTACTCTTTGAAAGCAGGCGGTGCAGGTGCTCAAGCTGCTGTTGGCGGTGCCGGTATTTTAGTGACAGGTGGACGATAAAGACAACAATATCGGTCAGCTCCACCTCAATTACTAAGCGCTTAACTCCTTCATTAAAGTAATGAAAGTGATGAGCGATAATTTCTTCGTTGGTGAGCAGGGCGTTGGATTGCTTGTTGAGTACCGGCACCATACTGGCCAGTGAATTATCGGCATATTTAGTTTCAACGATATGAAATTGTTTAAGTTTAAGGGCGATAATGTCGGCCTGGCAGCATCTTGCAGATCGATAAGAGCCTGAGTCCACCTCGATTAAGGCAATGATATCCGGTTTGACCGATTCGATGAATTCCACGATCTGGGTCAGGATATTGCTCGTGCGTCTGAAAAATCCAGCAAAAGGCAGCGGCAGATGGTATCGTACTCCATGGCCGGTAGCGTAGCGTATGTTATAGAGGAGGAAGCGCATGGCGCATGATACAGCTTTCTTGATGGTGTGGCAATATTCAGTTGTCAGAAATTGCAAATGAGAAAATGATAAGTAAACCAGGGAAGAGAGCATGACCACCATAAAGATCGGATCACGGAAGAGCAGGCTGGCTATGTGGCAGACAGAGACCGTTGCCGGCATGTTGAATGAACAGGGGATGGAGACGGTGATCAGTTCCATGGAGACCAAGGGTGACATGATCCTTGATGTGTCCATTGCCAAGATCGGCAGCAAAGGGGTGTTCACCGAAGAACTTGAGGAGCAGTTGCAGAGCGGCGCCACCGATATTGCCGTGCATAGCGCCAAGGATATGCAGTCGATGCTGCCACCGGGATTTGGTCTTATCGCCTTTAGCGCCAGGGAAAAAGTCAATGATGTCCTGCTGGCCCTCGATAAGGGTCTGAGCCTGGAAGATCCAGGGCGCAAAATCCGCATCGGCACCTCTTCGGTGCGGCGGATTGCCATGTTGAAACACTATTACCCCCATGTCCAGACCGTTGAGATGCGCGGCAACCTGCAGACCCGGATCCAGAAGATGCGGGACGGGGCCTGCGATGCCCTGATGCTGGCTTATGCCGGGGTCAAGCGCATGGAGTATGAGGAGATGATCGTCAAGGTTTTTCCCGAAGATGAGTTTGTGCCGCCCGTGGGTCAGGGCTGTATCGCCATTGAGTCCTCAGATCAGCTGTCGGCCGAGAAGAAGGCAATGGTCCGTGCCTGTCTGAATAACCCGGACAGCGAGTCCTGTCTTCTTGCCGAACGGGCCTATCTGCGCAAACTGGAGGGGGGCTGCTCCATCCCGGCCTTTGGTCTGGCGGTGCTGGATAACGATATCCTGACCTTGACGGTTGGCCTGGCCAGTCTCGATGGAAGCACCATCCTCCGAAAGACGGGGCAGGGGCCTCGCCAGGATGCGGAAAAACTGGGGGAACGATTGGGGGATTATATCCTGGAAAATGGCGGCCGGGAAATGCTGGCGGAGATTCGCCGGCATCAGGGGTAAATTTGTG
>JANMTN010000150.1:0-10126 GCA_031390685.1 Desulfobulbaceae bacterium | reverse complement strand
CAGCAGATCACGGAACTTCTGGGATGCCAGCCTAAATTTCTCTTTATCGATCAGGTGGAGAATGGCCTGCTGGTGACGGGCTCGATCAGGGCGTTCAGAGAGTTGTATGGCTCTTTTCCTGAGATCGCTCTGGTTCAGGCCATGGTTGATTTCTTTGGCGCCAGCCATCCGTATCTTCTGGAAGGGGTCTGGAAACCGGTGAGCAGGCAGGGCGCATCGGCCGGTTCGTCCATCAGTGTTGAGAAAGTGCCCTTGGAGCAGGTGGAACAACTGGCACTCAATTTGTTGCTCCGCCATCGCTTTCTGAGTGTAAAATTTATTGTCAATCGGGCGGTAACCCATGAAATTGTCAGGCACCGTCCCTGTTCCTTTCTTCAGGAAAGCCAGCGATACTGTCGTTACAGTCAGGACAAGTTTGGCAATCAGGTGACGTTTATTCGGCCCCTCTTTTTCGCCCCTGGTTCTGCTGAGTACAAGCTGTGGCAGCAGGCCATGGAAGTGACTGAAGCCCTGTATCTTCAGCTTCTCGAGACCTCCACGCCTCAGGCCGCCAGAACCGTATTGCCCAATTCCTGCAAAACTGAGATCATTGTTTATTGTAATCTTGTGGAATGGAAACATATCTTCAGATTGCGTACCTCTCCTGCCGCCGAACCCTCCATGCGTGAGGTTATGATTCCCCTTGAGAAAGAGATACAGAAAAGATATCCGCAATTATTTGTTTAGGAGCCGTAACGAAATAACCATTCCATATTTTATTATTTCGTTACGACTGACATGGCCGGACTCGACTCTTCGCTTGCCTGGCGGAGTGTTGCTCGCTGAGTGGACGCCTCCAAGGAAGTACTCTTGGGGTGCGGATGAAGATCGACCGGTTTCTTGTGCCGATTAGAGAAAAGGCCCCTTGTTGTAATTTTGCAAACAAGGGGCCTTTTCTCTTTTTTGGCATTGTCTTTTGTTGTCTGCTCTGATATTGACACTTTCTTAACAATTAGTTATATGAATCATCAATTATGATGAAATGAAGATGCGTCAAGGAGTGAAAGATGCCTGCTGGTGTCAGACCCTTTGGCCGCATGATCCTTAACCTTTGCCTTGAGAGGAGTAGAGTATGGTTCTTGATCCAACAAAACATGCCGATTGGGAAATCGCGCATGAAGCCGAAAGCCGGATGAAAACCGTGTATGAGCTGGGTGAAAAGCTTGGTCTTGAAAAAGATGAGATCCTGCCGCATGGACATTATATCGGCAAGCTTGATTTTAAGAAGATCATGGCCCGTGTGGGTAATAAACCCGATGGGAAGTATATTGATGTAACCGCCATCAGTCCCACTCCTCTCGGAGAAGGAAAGTCAACCAGCTGCATGGGCCTTGTTCAGGGGCTCGGCAAACGGAACAAAAGTGTAATCGGCGCCATCCGTCAGCCATCAGGAGGCCCGACCATGAATATCAAGGGGTCTGCTGCCGGTGGCGGTCTTGCCCAGTGTATTCCCTTGACTGAGTTTTCCCTTGGCCTGACCGGTGATATCAATGCCATTATGAATGCTCACAATCTGGGGATGGTGGCTCTTACCTCCCGGATGCAGCATGAGGCCAACTATACCGATGCGCAACTCGCCAAGCGCAATCTGAAACGGCTGGATATCCATCCCAAGAAGGTGGAGTTCAACTGGATCATTGACTTCTGCGCCCAGGCCCTGCGTAATATTACCATCGGGATCGGCGGCAAGATGGATGGCTTTACCATGCAGTCTTCCTTTGCCATTGCCGTCTCTTCCGAGATCATGGCGATTCTCTCTATTGCCAATGACCTTGCCGATATGCGCCGACGGATGGCCAAGATCGTGGTTGCCTATGACCGCCAGGACAGGCCGATAACCACGGCTGATCTGGAAGTGGATGGCGCCATGACCGCCTGGATGGTTCAGGCCCTGAATCCGAACCTGCTGCAGACCCTGGAGGGACAGCCGGTCCTGGTGCATGCCGGTCCTTTTGCCAATATCGCCATTGGTCAATCCTCGGTTATTGCTGATCGGCTTGGTCTGAAGATTGCTGATTATAATGTCACTGAGTCTGGATTCGGCGCTGATATCGGATTTGAGAAATTCTGGAATTTGAAGTGCCGTTTTTCCGGCAACAAGCCAAACTGTGCGGTCGTTGTCGCCACTATCCGGGCCTTGAAATGTCACGGCGGCGCTCCCATTCCCATTCCCGGCAAGCCGATGCCGGCTGAGTATGCTAAAGAAAATGTGGGCTGGGTTGAGGAAGGTTGTAAAAACCTGCTTCATCATATTGAAACGGTCAAAAAGGCCGGGATCAATCCTGTTGTCTGCATCAATGCCTTTTATACGGATACGGATAATGAGATCAAGGCCGTGCGCCGTATCTGCGAGGACGCCGGCGCCCGGGTTGCCCTGTCCCGTCATTGGGAACATGGTGGTGAGGGTGCGCTTGAATTTGCTGACGCGGTAGTCGATGCCTGTGAAGAGCCCAATGACTTCAAGTTCCTCTATGATCTTTCTGACCCCCTGGAAAAACGTATTGAGCTCATTGCCAGAGAGGTGTATGGCGCTGATGGCGTTTCTTATACCCCTGAGGCCCAGGTCAAGTTGAAACGTCTGGCTGATGATCCTGACATGAAGGAGATGGGAACCTGTATGGTGAAGACCCATCTCTCCCTGTCCCATGACCCAAGATTGAAGGGCGTGCCCAAGGGCTGGACCCTGCCTATCCGTGATATCCTTACCTATAAAGGCGCCGGCTTTGTTGTGCCGGTTGCCGGGGCAATCAGCCTGATGCCGGGAACGGCATCCGATCCAGCCTATCGGCGCGTCGATGTTGACGTGGAGACAGGCAAGGTCAAGGGTGTGTTTTAATAACAATTACGAGTATGGAATTACGAATTACGAATGATGAAGGCATTATCTTTTAATTCGTAATTCGTAATTAGTAATTAGTAACAATAACGGGTTAAAAAGATTTTTCTTTTTAACCCGTTTGTTTTTTCAGGGAAAAAGATGTATCTTTTAAGAAGCCGTTACGAAATAATAATTGTATTCTTGGTCATTTCGTTACAGCGCCTTATGCCGTTTTTGTCATTCAGATGATGACATTATTTTATTTGTAATGGCTGAAGTTGAACAATTATCCTGCGGTTCTCCATCCTGACCAGGGCGCCTTTACTCTTTATTCATCTTTTTATCCATAGGATTCAATGGCTGCATTACCTGATAATAAAATGGCACCCAAAAAAACTGGTCTTCGCGGAACAGTCAAGGATCAGTCTGGGGCCGGCAAATATAAGATTGGTGAAATCCTGAGCAAGTCTGGCTATATCACCCCCGCTCAATTTGAGATAGCCAAACAGCAGCAGAAGAAGAGTGGCGGACGCCTTGGCGCTATCTTGATTCAGCTGGAATATATTGACAAGGATACCATCAGCACCCTGCTCAATCGTCAGTTTAATATCCCCTCTGTTGATATCAGGAAAGAGCCGCCGGGGAAGGATGCCCTGAAATTGATGGCCTATGATATGGCCAAGAAATTCATGGCCTTTCCGTTGCGTGTTACTGGCAATACCCTGCAGATTACCATGGCGGAACCAACTGATACCGAGGCGGTCGCAAAGCTGCAGGAGCTTATTGGCAGAGAAGTGTCCATCTGTGTCTCGACTGAAGAAGATATTATTGCGGCGTATCAGCAGTATTATGGTATTGACGCCGTCGAGGTTACGGCCCTTCGTAGCGGAGGCCAGGGGGAGAAAGCCGAAGAGGAGATGTCGGTTTCCGAGATTGATGATTTTGGCTCTATTGTGGCTGAGGCGGCAGATGGTTTTGAGATAGAGATTGAGGAAAAAGAGGGAAAGGATCAGTTCGCAGCCAACGATGCTCCTATTATCAAACTGGTGAACGGGATCATGGTCAAGGCGGTGCAGGAAGGCGCCTCTGATATTCATATGGAGCCGTATGAAAAAAACATGCAGGTTCGCTATCGTAAGGATGGATCCCTCTTCAAGTCCATGAATCTGCCGCTCACGATCAAGAATGCCCTGGTAGCCCGGGTGAAGATCCTGGCCAACCTGAACATTACCGAGCGTCGTATTCCCCAGGATGGGCGGATCAAGATGCGTCTGGGACATAACCGCTCCGTCGATTTTCGTGTTTCAACCCTGCCCACCCTTTTTGGTGAATCGGTGGTTATGCGTATTCTTGATAAAAGTTCCCTGAATGTTGATTTGACCAAACTGGGGTTTGAGGTCGAGACATTTGAAATGCTGAAACGTTGTCTGAACCGGCCCCAGGGGCTTTTGCTGGTAACCGGACCCACGGGATCCGGCAAAACAGTTACCCTCTATTCGGCCTTGAACTCGCTGAACAGTGAGGATATCAAGATCCTTACGGCCGAAGATCCGGTAGAATTTAACTTCCGGGGGATCAATCAGGTGCATGTGAACGCGGAAGTGGGTATGACCTTTGCCGTAGCCCTGAAGGCCTTTCTTCGGCAGGATCCTGATATTATCATGGTGGGTGAGATCCGTGATCTGGAAACGGCGGAGATTGCGATCAAAGCTGCTATGACCGGCCATCTGGTCTTTTCAACCCTGCATACTAATGACAGCGCGGCAACCATTGCCCGTCTGGTGAATATCGGAATTCCGGCCTTTATGCTGGCCTCTTCCGTTACCATGGTCTTGTCCCAGCGTCTGGGGAGAAAATTATGTCAGAAATGCAAGAAGCCGGTGATGCATGAACCTCAAGAGCTGTTGCATATGGGATTTCGTGAAGAAGAGGTCGATACCTTGGTCATCTATGGGCCTGTTGGCTGTCCTGAGTGCAATGGTGTTGGTTATAAGGGGCGCGTTGGTTTTTTTGAACTGATGGAGGTGACCGATGAGGTGGCCACGGCCATCAGTGCTGAGGTTCCTGAGGATACCCTGCGCAAGGTGGCAACTCAGACGGGAATGGTTCCGTTGCGTGAGGCTGCCCTGCAAAAGGTCCGGACTGGTGTGACCAGTATTGAAGAGGTTATGCGACGTACTGTTGCCCACGAAGAGAGCCTTCCCGCCTATCTGGTGAATCCTGATCAGGAAAATTATGAAGATGGTGATGCGATTATTCGTGAAGGGAATCGGGATATTGATTTTTTTAAATTGATTCGTGGTTCGCTGACGGTCGTCAAGGGCGGAAAAAAGATTGCTGAATTGACTGAGCCGGGTGAGTATTTTGGAGAGATGGCGGCAATCTCGGGAGAGCAGCGCGTCGCGTCAATCATTTCCCAGGGGCGCTCGTCGGTGAAACGGTTTCCTGGTGATAAACTGGGAGAAGTGATAAAGAAATATCCTGACGTCTCTGAACATCTTTTCAAGACTATGGCCAGCAGATTACAGAAGTCGGACCAGATTATTGTAAAACTTGCTGGCGCCGCCGCCGCCCCACGCCCAGTGAGCCCGCCGCAGCAGCCGCCGCAGCCGCAGCAGCCGCAGCAGCCGCAGCCCCAGTCCCAACGACAGCCGCAGCGGCAAATAGAGCCAGAGCCAGAGCCGTACAATAGTTTGGAAGAAGAACTGGAGAGAATACGGATGGGCTTATTGCCAGGCCAGCCATCGTCGCGTCCAAAATGAGCCGGATTTCTGTCTATATTATTGCCTATAATGAGGCCGAGAAGATTCAGGCCGCAGTCCATTCGGTTCTCTGGGCCGATGAAATTATTGTGGTCGATTCGTATTCGACCGACGATACGGTGCGGATTGCCGAGTCACTTGGAGCCCGAGTCGTTCAGGTTGCTTTCAAGGGGTTTGGCGACCTGCGGAGTAAGGCGATAGCCGCCTGTTCCCATGAATGGATCTTCAGTCTTGATTCTGATGAACGGTGCACGCCAGAGGCCAGGGATGAAATTGTGGAAATTATTCATGCCGCCCAGAGTGTTGATGCCTATTATGTGCCCCGCCGGAATTTCTTCATGGGGCAATGGATCAGGCACTCTGGTTTTTATCCTGATTACCGGCAGCCCCAACTTTTCAGAAAAGGGGCCCTTGTCTTTAGTCAGGATATGGTGCATGAGGCCTATTCAATCAATTCTTCCCAAAAACCGGGATTTTTGCGCCATGCCATCTGGCAGGTTCCTTTCAAGAATCTGGAAGAGGTGATGCACAAGGCCAATAAGTATTCGACTCTCGGGGCAGTCAAACTTGCTGAAAATGGCAAGGAGGCGACTATGGGCAAGGCCTTGGCGCGGGGGCTGTGGTCCTTTTTCAAGCTTTATTTTTTGAAACGAGGAGTTCTCGACGGTTGGCCCGGCTTTGTCATTGCCGTCGGCAACTTTGAGGGGACTTTTTATCGGTACGCCAAATTGCATGAGCTGCAATCGCAATGGCGGTTGCCGGATTCTCCACCCCTTACGAAATAATCAGGTTTTTTTCAGGTCGTCTGCAAGGTACTGGGCCAGCCCCTTGTCACACCAGGTAAGTTGTCGGTCACACGTATTGGCCAGTATGGCGTCATTGACTTCCAGGCCCTGACGTGAGTTTATCGGGTGATAAAGGTGGTAGGCAAGGGCGTTAAAACGGATATTCTGACGTCTGATGCCGTTGTTGAGTAACCTTGCGGTAAATTCTGAATCCTCGCGTCCCCATCCCAGAAATTCTTCATTAAATCCATTAATTGCCTGGGCATCTTGTTTCCAGAAGGCAAAGTTGCAGGTCTTGATTCCTTTCAGTTTTTTACTGTTGAAGGAAAAAAGTCGTGAAAGCAGGTTTGATCGAAGGCAATTCTTCCGGTTTTCTATCCCAGGGACACAGATACAGACCCGGAGATTTTTGTGTTGCAGGGTTTGTTGCGTTATCTTTTTATTGAGGAGGACGCGCGATCCCTGCACAAAAAAACCCGCTTTCGCGGCCAGGATATGGTCAGCAATAAAATGCTTCTCCAGAAGAATGTCGCCATCAATGAGGATGAGATATTCACCTGTTGATCTTGCAATGGCCTTATTGCGGCTGCGGGCCAGTCGAAAGCCCTTGTTCTGCTGCCAGGAGTGAATCAGAGGGACAGGAGAATCCTTTGCCAGTCTTTCAATGGTTTCTTTGGTCGCCTTATCAGAGCCGTCATCAGCGATGATGATTTCATCCGGCAGTTGAGATTGCTTGAAGACACTGAGAAGGGAAAGTTCCAAGGCCTCTTTCCAGTTGTATGTGGTAATGATCAGTGAAGTGCGCATAAAAAACAAGATTAAGGATTGAAGATTTACGTTAGTGTATGAAGCCGTTTAAGAGGATTTCCTGTCTGACCTTTTCCACGGTAATATCATTCATGCATGTCCAGTTCTTACATGGCTTCTGTCGGTAACAGGGAGTACAGTCCAGTTGTTGCTGGATGATTGTATGGATTGTCCCGTAAGGCCCGGTTCTGATTGGGTTGGCCGGGCCGAATATGGCAAAAACCGGGATGCCCAGCGCCGCCGCGATATGCATGGGGCCGGTGTCATTGGAGATAAAAAACCGGGCCCTGGCGATGAGGGCCACAAGTTCCTTGAGTCCGGTCTTTCCTGCCAGATTGATGGCCATGCCCTTGCTGGCGTCAACTACTGCCTCAGCCACCCCCGCGTCTGCCTTGTTACTGATAACCACAGAGGGCAATGGGAGCCCGGCTGCCAGTTCCCCAAAACGATCAGCAGGCCAGCGGTTGGCTTCTTTCCCGGCGGATGGCGCTATGATGCAGAAGCGTTCAGGGAGTGACGAGAGCAGAGGGCTGTCAGATGGATAAGGGGGCATGGGATGGCTGACCGGTGAGGTGTCACAGCCCATGAGGGCGGCCAGTTTAAGATAGCGGTCAATGGCATGGATCTGCCTGCCGCCTTCAATCTTGTGGGTATAAAAAAAAGGGCTGCCTTCATTAGAGTCCGAAAACCCCAGTTTGTAACGGGCGCCGGCGGCAAAGGTGATCAGGCCGCTGCGCAGGAGTCCGGAGAGATCAATGGAGACGTCAAAATGTTCCTGAGCCAGCGCCTTGCGGAAGGTGTTGATTTCCGGAATGATCTCCTGGAAGCGGGAGAGCTGTTTCCAGCGGTCTTTTTCCAGTATCCATAATCTGTTGATCATGGGGTGACCTTCCAGAAAGGGGTGCAGGCCCCGGGCCACAACCCAGTGAATTTCGCTTTCAGGAAATGTGGTGCGGACTGCGGCCAGAAAGGGCAGGGTGTGGACGATATCGCCGAGCGCACTGGGCTTGATGATGAGGATCTTTGCCGGAGGTTCGGGAAAATTTATGGGTTGAAGTGTTGTTTTTTTCATCTCAAGCGGAGCACAGGATAGAGTGCTTTGATGTCGGCTATATGCTGGGTAATGGTCAGTCGGTGTCTGCCGGCAAAATCCGCAGCCACCGGAAGGGCTTTACTCAGTTGTTTGATCGCTTGCGCGATAGTCTCTGGTTGATTGTTGTTCAGGATAATGCCGTCTTCCCCAGAAAGTAATTCAGCCGCCCCCACCTCTCTGGTGGTGATCACCGGGGTGCCACACTGGAGAGATTCGGGTATCACCAGGCCGAAAGGCTCATAATGAGAGGGCAGGATGGTGTAATCAACAGCGCTGTAAATGGGCGCAAGATCGTTAATATAACCGATGTGGCGAACGTTTGCCGGGACTTTCCGGGGTAATCTGTCGCCTGCCACCAGGAGTTCAAACCGGTTGGGGTCAAGCTGGTTGAATGCACGGATAAGTTCCTGCAATCCTTTGCGTTTATGTCCTGACGATGGCAAGAGAAAGGTGAGCTTGTCCTGAGAGATGCTGAACTTTGCCCGGGTTTTTTTTACTGTTTGGGGATCAGAGGGAAAAAACCTGTCGGTATCAATAGGCGGGTACAGCACTTTAATCTTGCTGCTATCCACCTGGTAGTTGTTGCTGATCTCTCTGGCAATGGCCTGTGAATGGGCCATGATGATTGGCACGGTTGCCAACATCTTTCTTTCAAAGGCCATCTCGATTTTATCATGGAGCCATCGGAAGAGTGACGACCGGCTTACCCGTTTCACTACCTCCGGGTGCACACCGCCACAGACGGCGATGTCCTGACAACTGGTGCGGGTGAGGCTCAGCGAGATATCATACTCTTCTCTGTTGAAGCTGGCGTTGCATCTAAGCAGGAAAAGATATTTCTTCCAGTGTCCGGGCAGGGGTGGAAGTTTTATCTGGCGGATGGCACAGGGGAACTGGGCGGCAAGTTGTCTGTCCACCTCATAGGTGTGGATGGTAACCTCGTCTCCAGCCGCAAGAAAGCCCTTGACCAGCAAGAGCATATAGGCCTCCATGCCGCCGCCACGGGAGAACTGGTTATGGATAATGGCGATTTTCATGGATGTGCGGGAGGGAGGTTGGTTATGGGCAAGGCGCTGATTCTGGTCAGAAACTGTTTCGCGATTGCCCGGAGCTGCCGAAGATAAAAAAACCTTTTAATGGGACTGTTGGGCAACAGTTGCCGGGCCAGGGTCTGTCGGTTGCTGAATTTATAGCGCAGGTCTGCAAGTGGGCCGTCAGGAGTTGCCTGATCAACATATCGGGCCATGGCTGCCAGATTTTTAAGCCGCCAATGGGCAGTATTGTGGCCATGACCCTGTTTTTTTCTGAAAAGTTTCTTGTTCTGTTTGACCATTTTCCTGACGGCTGGCGAGGTCTTGCAAAAGCTGCCGGAACCCCGATGATAGACAAAGACATCTTCGGTTATCATCAGCTTCAGGCCGGCCTTTATTGCCCGGTAATTAAAATCCGTATCCTCATAATAGCCCAGGCCAAACGCCTCATCAAGTCCGTTTAGCCGATTATACACGTCCTTGCGGATAACCACACAAAAAAAATGCAGAATATCGGTTGGATAATGGCAGTCGTGTGAGTGGGCGCACCACGTGGCGCCTTCATCCAGGATTTCCTGTACGGTTGCCCCGCTGGTGTGGATGTGCTGGTCATTGCCGCTCTGGTTGCTGACAGGTCCGAGCATGGACCAGTCAGGATGTTCGTTCATCAGTTCCATCAGGCGGGGAATGGCCCCTGGAAGGACTTCGGTATCGCTGTTCAGCAGGATCAGGAGATCAGAGGACGCTTCGCGAACACCGGTGTTGTTGCCGCCGCTGTAGCCGCTGTTGCT
>JANMTN010000136.1:0-4221 GCA_031390685.1 Desulfobulbaceae bacterium | reverse complement strand
CTTATTTTTTAACGGCATTCACAAAGCGCATCTTCACATCATAAAGGATACCTTTCAGCATCCCTTCCTCATCCGATGTCAGATTCCCTTTGGTCTTTTCCTGCAAAAGCATCAAGGTATCAATACCATGCCGGGCCAGATCATAATCAATCTGTTTCTTTCCAGTTACGGGATCAGCTATTTCGCCCAGATGATAAAGCACCGAAGTACTCAGAGACATGATAAGGGCAGGAAAGGTCACATTAGGCATAACGCATTTCCCTTCTCGATCAGGAACCTTTCCTTCTCCACAAGGACAACCCTGTTCTTTTTGTTCATCCATAGCGTAACCCCGACTCCTTTAAGCTGTCATTCACAACCAATCGTGAAATGAGAATATCGTGACCGGCATAAGGAACCGTAACAAAATCAAAATTGCCAAAGATATATTGGTTATTTTGGTACGGCTCCTAAAATATTCAACCAGGCAAGACTATTTTATTTATAACGCACCATCTCCAGGGCAATAGCCCCGTCAATGTGTTCTAGGGCCTGCACTTCAGCCAGTAATTCTTTGGTGATTGGCACATTGGTGTTGAGGAAAATGACATTCTGTTCGCTGGTCTCCTCCCGGCCGACTGTCATTCTCGAGATATTGACGCCAGCCTTGCCCAAGGTGGTGCCAAGCTCACCAATCACGCCCGGGACATCCTTATTATACACGAGAAGCATCGGTCCTGCCGGCAGCGCTTCCAGACGGAAGGCGTTCAACCGGACTAATCGAGGCTCTTTTTTACCAAAGACGGTCCCCACCAGGACATTTTCGCTCTCGCTGGATTTAACCCTGACGGTCAAGGTGTTGGTAAAATCATCAGACTGTTCTGTTCTGGACTCAACCACCCTGATCCCGCGCTCGCGGGCGATAACAGGGGCATTGACATAGTTAACCGCCTCCTGGAGGATTGGGGTAAACAACCCTTTTAAAAAGGCAACGGTAATGGGGCTGGTATTCATGTCCGCCAGATCACCACTGTATTCAATGCTCACATCCTGCACACTTCCTCTGGCAATCTGCATATGCAGGGAACCCAACATCTCTCCCAGGTTGATATAAGGACCGACCTGAGCCAGCACGTCCCCACTGACCGAAGGTACATTCACCGCATTGGCAATAACCCCGGTTTTCAGATAATCAGCCACCTGCTCGGCAATGGTCAGGGCCACATTTTCCTGGGCCTCAGTGGTGGAGGCGCCAAGATGGGGGGTACAGATAAAATTATCTAACCCGAGCATCGGGCAGTTTTCCATGTTAGTTGGCTCCACAGCATAGACATCGAGGGCCGCGCCCGCAATCTCACCATCAACCAGGGCCTTGTACAGGGCCTCTTCATCACAAACGCCACCGCGCGCGCAATCAATGAACATGGCATCTTTCTTCATGTTCTTGAAAAACTTGGTGGAAAGGACCTTGTCCGTCTCCTTGGTCAGCGGCACATGAACGGTGATATAATCAGAGCGCTTGGCCAGCTCTTCCAGGCTGACCAGCTCCACTCCCAGCTTATCCACCAGCTCTTTGGGCATATGGGGATCATAGGCAATAACCTTCATCCGCAGCCCCTGCGCCCTGTTGGCGACAATGGCGCCGATCCGGCCGATACCGAATATTCCCAGGGTCTTGCCAGTCACCTCACGTCCCATGAAGCTCTTTTTTTCCCATTTCCCGGCCTTCATCGAGGCAGTGGCCTGGGGGATATTGCGTGACAGAGACATCATCATGGCAATGGCATGTTCAGCCGCCGTTGTGGCATTGCCATCCGGCGCGTTCATGACCACAATCCCTTTCTGGCTGGCCGCCGGAATATCGACATTGTCAAGACCGATTCCAGCACGACCCACCACCCGCAATTTATCGGCGGCCGCGATAATCTCGGCCGTCACCTTGGTGGCGCTGCGGATAACCAGACCGTCATAATTGCCAATAATCTTCTTCAACTCTTCCGGAGCAAGGCCGGTATTGATATCAACTTCCAGACCGGCATCACGTAAGATCTGCGCTCCAGCAGGAGACAGGTTATCACTAATCAGTACTTTCATTTTAACTCCTCATAAGTCATAAATAAGTCATAAATAAGTCATAATGCGAATCATAATTCTTTATGGATCAACCTGTCCCATATCCACCCGAAGTAAAAAGATATAAGCAATTGCTATCCATTACAATACCTTACCCGAAACCGCCGTCCCAGCATCAATGATGTCCGAATCTCACGACAAAATTTCACAAAAAGATAAATACTATACAAGTTTCGACCAAAGAGAACAACAAAAATACAACTCTTTTCCATAACTCCATTTTCGCCTTGCACCCCCCGCAAACATTGCCGAATATGCTTCCCCGCCATCATAGCTATTGAACAATAGAGTTGAAAACGATATAAAGAGATCGGTTCATGTTTCATTTCACTTTCAACTACACTGATCAGACAAACCGATCATCCCAAGGAGTTTCATGACAGAAACACGACTGCGCTTTCCGCCGAGTCCCACTGGCTACCTCCATATCGGCGGGGCACGGACCGCCCTTTTCAACTGGCTCTATGCCAGAAAAACCGGCGGAAAACTGATCCTGCGCATTGAGGACACGGACTGCGAACGCTCTACTCAAGACTCAATCCAGGGTATCATCGACGGCCTGAACTGGCTGGGCATTGACTGGGATGAGGGCCCCTATTTTCAGACGGAATTCAGCGCTGACCACCTGGCAGCCGCCAACCGGATGCTGGCAGAAGGCCATGCCTACAAGTGCTTTTGCAGCAAAGAAGAGCTTGAGGCCAGAAAAGCAGCGGCCATGGCCGCCAAACAGGAAATGGGCTACAATGGCACCTGTCGCCACCTGACCCCGGAACAGGTCGCCGCAAAAAAGACGGCAGAGCTACCCTTTGTCATTCGCTTCAAGGTCCCTGAACGCAGCGGCATGCTCGGTTATGACGACAAGGTGCTCGGCCGTATTGAACACAGTTACAGCGAGGTCGACGACTTTGTCATTGTCCGCTCCAACGGCAAGCCCCTCTACCTCCTCTGCAATGTGGTAGATGACATCCGTGACCGGATCACCCATGTGCTCCGCGGCCAGGATCACATGACCAACACCACCCGTCAGGTCCTGCTCTACGAGGCGCTGGGGGCCCCTTTGCCGGTCTTTGCCCATATGCCGCTCACCCTCGATCTGAAAAAAGCCAAGATCTCCAAGCGCAGCCATGGCGAAATCGTCGCCGTTCATTTTTATAAAGAGCACGGTTTTATCCCCTGGGCC
The DNA here is from genome assembly GCA_031390685.1 of Desulfobulbaceae bacterium. Lineage (GTDB taxonomy): Bacteria > Desulfobacterota > Desulfobulbia > Desulfobulbales > Desulfocapsaceae > UBA2270. The sequence goes on along the minus strand of JANMTN010000136.1, from coordinate 929 downwards.
CTCTGCAACTTTCTGGTCCTCCTCGGCTGGTCGCCTGGCGACGACAAGGAAATCTTCTCCCGCGAGGAACTCATCGAGGCCTTTACCCTGGAACGGATCAACAAGGCCAACTCCATCTTCAATTATCGCAAGGGGGACGAAAAGTTCTTCACCGACCCCAAGGCCATTGCCATCAATGAGCATTACCTGCGCACCATGCATATTGGCGAGATTGGCGACATGGTGCAGAACGTTCTGGAGAAAGAAGGATTGTGGGATGCAGCCTATGCCGGTGAAAAAAAGGAGTGGTATCTGCACACCCTGGCTCTGATCCGTGACCGCTTTCATACCCTCAATGATTTCGCCACCTTGGGGCGCGCCTATTTTGCCGATGATTTCCAGGTTGAGGACAAACCCCGTGAGAAGAACCTGGTCAAATTTCCAGACCTCAAAGAGTGGCTGCCGCTTCTTGCCGACCGTTATCAGGCCCTTGAGTCGTTTACCATGGACGAGGCTGAACGGATGGCAAGAGAGCTGGCCGAGGAGAAGGGAGTCAAGCCCGGGATCATTATCAATGGCATGCGTACCGTGGTCACCGGGCAACTGGCCGGACCTTCCATGTTTGACATCCTCATGACCCTGGGACGGGAAAAAGTTGTCCGGCGTCTCCGTGATGTTGACAGGTTCTTTCAATAAATTCCCTCCACCCTGGCAGGGGAGGAAAAACATAGCGTAAAAAAGCAGGATAAAAAAATCATGATGGACAATACCGAAACCACACCTGAAGCAAGGCCCCTTGATTTCATCAGGCAGATCATCGCCGAAGACCTGCGCTCCGGCAAACACCAGCGCCCCGTGACCCGTTTTCCACCGGAGCCTAATGGCTTTCTCCACATTGGCCACGCCAAATCCATCTGCCTCAACTTTGGCATTGCTCTCGAGAACAACAG
>JANMTN010000121.1:0-4003 GCA_031390685.1 Desulfobulbaceae bacterium | reverse complement strand
GGGACGGGTTCCGTCGTTGTGAGCAGGAGGTCTTGCAGGGACTTGGCGAGCAGAGGCGATGCGTGATTGCCACCGGTGGCGGCGCTATCCTGCATCGGCATCTGTGGCCGTTTTTAAAGGAGCATGGTCCTGTGGTCTGGTTGACTGCAGGTCCTGATATCTTGTGTCAGCGGATACAGGCGGACAGCGGCCTGCGTCCTTCCCTGTCAGGGATTGGAGTGTGTGAAGAAGTGCGGGAAATACTTGCGTTCAGGGAGCCTTTGTACCGTGAGACCGCCGATATTATTGTCGATACCGGCCAGCTGAGCGTGTCAGAGGTTTTGGAGCTTATTGTTGCAGCAGTCAGCATTTGATGAGAGGAAAAAATGGCAGGAAATACCTTTGGTAAGCTGTTCCGGGTGACCACCTGGGGGGAGTCGCATGGCACAGCCGTAGGGGCGGTGATAGACGGATGTCCGCCAGGGATAATCCTTGATCCCAGGGAGCTGCAAAAGGAGATGGATCGCCGGCGGCCAGGCCAGGGCGGGGCCTCCAGCCCGCGTCAGGAGCCGGACCAGGTGGAAATCCTGTCCGGAGTCTTTATCCCTGCTGGTGAGGATCTGCCGCGAACCACCGGTACTCCCATCTCGCTTGTCATCTATAATAAGGATGCCCATTCCAAATCCTATGACGAACTGCGGGATATTTTCAGGCCAGGGCATGGCGATGTGACCTATCTTGCTAAATATGGCATTCGCGATCATCGCGGCGGCGGTCGGGCCTCGGCCCGGGAGACGGCGGCCCGCGTCGCGGCGGGGGCAGTTGCCAAGCAGCTCCTGCGGCGGCACAATATCGAGGTGTGTGCCTATACCGTGGCCTTGGGGGGGATTCATGTGCGCCAGCGGGATCTCTCCCTGATTGAGAGCAACAGCTATTTTTGTCCGGACGCGGAGGCTGCCGTGCAGATGGAACAGCGGGTGCAGGAGGTGCGCAGCCAGGGTGACACCCTGGGCGGGATTGTGGAGATTGTGGCCACCTGTCCGGCCGGCCTTGGCGAGCCGGTGTTTGACAAGCTTGAGGCCGAGCTTGCTCATGGTCTCATGTCCATTGGCGCGGTCAAGGGGGTGGAGATTGGCGCCGGGTTTGCCGCAGCCGAGATGCTTGGTTCGGAGAATAATGACCCTATCGGCCCCTTTGGGTTTCTTTCGAATAATGCCGGAGGAATTCTGGCCGGCATTTCCAACGGTGCCCCTCTGGTGATCAGGGTGGCGGTCAAACCGATCCCCTCCATTGCCAGGGAGCAGCAGACCGTCAATCTGGCCAATGAGCCGGTGACGATCAAGGTCGGGGGCCGTCATGATATCGCCGCCATTCCCAGGATCATCCCGGTGTGTGAGGCCATGGTTCGATTGACCCTGGCTGATCATCTGCTGCGGCAGCTGGCGGTCGATTGCCGGGAGGGGTGAGATTTCATGGGCAAAAAAAATGAAATCGCAGCTGCGCCGTTCTTGGCGCCTGGGCAGGACACCATTCGCACCATTTGGATGCTGACCCGCGAGTATGGCCATCTGGCCGGGGCGGGTGGGGTTAAGGACGTGGCCCAGCAATTGGCCGGGGCCCTTGCCGAGAGGCATGAACGCTCCGTGAGTGTGGTCATGCCGTGTTACGGATTTATGGACCCATCTTCTCTGGGTTTTCTTCCTCTTGCTGATCCTCTTTTTCCCGAACGTGAGCTAGAATATGAGGTGGATCTTGATTATGCCCACGTGGAGCGCCGGGAAGCGGTACGGGTCTGGACGGCCAGGATAGACAGGGTGACCCTGTATCTCCTTGAGGCCGATCGTTTTGCCGAAAAGGCAGCAGTTTATGCCTATACAGCGGCGGAGGAGGCCATTAATCCAGACCATACGGCCGGGGAAGGCCATGTTGACTATTTTGCCATGAATATCCTGCTCCAGAAGGGGGCGCTGGATCTCATGCTCCTTCTGGGCGTTTGTCCCGATATTATCCACTGCCATGATGGTCATACCGCAGTGTTGCCCGCCATGATCCATGAAAACAGCGGGCTTCGCCATTTTTTTCGCGGCGCTGGCGTTGTGGTGACCATCCATAACGCGGGCAAAGGCTATCATCAGGAGGTGGCTGATCTTTCCTTTGCTTATGCCATTACCGGTCTTCCCTGGAAGGTCATCATGCGGAACCGTCTTGCCGATTGCTTTGATCCCCTGCTGGCGGCGGCCGAGTATGCGGTGATGAATACGGTCAGTGAACAGTATGCCCGCGAGCTGCAGGAGAGCGAAGATGACCTGCTGACCGGCTGGCTTGGCCATACCCTGCTGGAGCGGGGGGTGATCCTGAAAGGGGTGATCAATGGCATTGACCCTGCGGAGTTTGATCCGGCAGAACCACGGAAAAGCGGGATCGATGCTCCTTTTAATCCTCTGGCAGCCGGTGCTCTGCAAGGAAAACGGGTCTGTAAGGAGATTCTGTTACAGGAACTTTCTGGCGATCGGACCGTTGGGGGTATTCTGCCCATCGGCTCCCTTGATTTCAGGCCTGATCTGCCGCTTTTTACCTTTATTGGCCGTCTTAATGAACAAAAAGGGGTTGGTGTCCTGTTGGCCGCTTTGCAGCGACTTCTGCAAAGCGAAGCCGCTGCCGTCACTCCTGGCCTTTCCGGCATGAGCTCATCCCCGGCCGCCACCGCTTTTCAGCTTCTGTTGTTGGGCTGTGGTGGCCATGATGAAGAACGGGACTTGACCCGTCTGGCGGAAAAGGAAGAGAATCGAGGCCGGGTCTGTATTCTGAAGGGTTTTAATCCGGCCCTGGCCAACCGGATCTATGCCGCAGGAGATTTTTTTCTGATCCCTTCCCGCTATGAACCCTGCGGCCTGACTGATTTTATTGCCCAGCTTTTTGGCAATCTGCCCATCGTTCATCATGTGGGTGGTCTGGTTAAAGTCCTGGATGGCGAAACCGGTTTTTCCTACATCCCGCATACCCCGGCGGCGCTGAGTGAGGCGATGCAGAGGGCCATGTCCCTGTATCAAGAATATCCTGCCAGGATCAGGAAGATGCAGCGGCAGGCCGCCAAGCGGATTCATGAGAGGCATACCTGGCAGGTAGTGATGAAACAGTATCTGCAACTGTATCAAGAGGCAAAAAATGCACTGGTTGTTTAATCTGTTGCGCAAAACGGGCCGAATATTGATGATTGTTATATTCGTTACTTTATTGGGCAACGTGGGAATAACGTTTTTATATGTGTTGTTGTGGGTTTACTCTGGGACGGGGGTGACTTTTCAAAGTTCAGATGGTCTGTGGGGTGACCATGAGGGGTTTAATCAAAAGTTTCATTTGATTGTGGTTAGGTTTGAGAAATACAAAATCGGGTGCAATGTCCCGGATGTGACTCTACAGCGAATTACTGTAAAACCAGAGGGGTTTTCGATTAGAGGGCTTTTTAACGATTACTCTGAACCGAAATGGTTAGTTCCCTTGGCACACAATCTACAACCACAGGCTCGTGCATTTGAGCCAAGATGTGCAGTTAACAATGTATATGATTGGAAACTCGCGAATGACAGGGCTGATGCATATATCAATCAGTTACTTGAAGGCAATCAATAATGGTTCGTGGGACGCACTCTAAAGTGTTGCAACAGTATAAGGAGGCGATAACGGCTGTAATGGATACTTAAGTGAGCCTCTTGCAAAACGATGATTTTCGTCCAAAATCGAGGCCTTCTAAAAATTTTACCGCAGGCATATAGTTGATATTCCGAGGATAAAATTTTGAGCATAACGAAGAGGTTGGGCGAAAAGATCATTTTGCAAGAGGCTCAAGTAATAAGCATAAAGGAGATTTGGATATGACTATAAAGATCGGCATCAACGGTTTTGGGCGTATTGGCAGAAATATCTTTCGGGCGATCAGTAAAGACCCGGCTTTTGCTGATATTGAAGTGGTGGCCATCAATGATCTTACTGATAATGCTACCCTCGGTCATCTCCTCCAGTATGA